>NZ_JAMSHL010000025.1:0-77783 GCF_026521175.1 Aminobacter sp. MET-1
GGCATCGATGGCCTGATCGTCGTCGACCTGCCGCCCGAGATGGACGCCGAACTCTGCATCCCCGCACTCAAGGCAGGCATCAATTTCATTCGCCTCGTATCGTCGAATGCGAGCGATGACCGACTTGAAGAACAACTGAAACAGGCCAGCGGCTTCGTCTATTGCGTCTCGACACACGGCACCACAGGTCTCGCCATCCCAAACCCGGACAAGGTGCGTCACCTCGTTGGCCGCATCCGCGCCTTGACCGAATTGCCCGTCTGCGTCGGTTTCGGTATCAAGACGCCTGAAGACGTGCAGACATTTGGGGCCATTGCAGACGGTGTTGTCGTCGGGAGCGAAATCGTCCACGCAATCACACGTGGCATCGCGGCGGGCTCGGCCACGTCAAGCATCACCGCATTCGTGACGGATCTCGGCAAAGCCGCGCGGCTGGCATCTACCCAACCCCGCTAGGCGCGCGACCGCCGGTCGAGTGCCTTTTGCCACCAACTCTTCAGCGCTTTCGTGTCACCGCCCACTGCGCTGAATTGCAGGCAGGAAAGGACAGTCGCGGCAGGAATTTCAAGCAAGGGCAAGTTCTCGGCCGTGCGGCAGATCCATCGAGACCTCATCATTCGAGCCACGCCTTGACCCTGCGGACTGGCTCTCCCCTTCCCCCTGTCGAGGGGGAGCAACCGCGACGCACCCGAAATGGCCTCGCAAACCAAGACACGGCGCCAAGACGAAGCGTTTCGTCCGTATTCCTGGTCACCGCGTCGAAAGAAGACGGGCGAACAAGTTCCGCATCGACAGGCCCACTCCCCATCGAACCGCTTGATTTCGTCAAGCTCAAATATTTCCACAACAATCGCTCGATAACCATAGCAGGTACCGGAAGAGCATATCTGCAACGCCTTCGGCAGAGCGCGGCTTAGGCCTCCTGCCGGAAATACAGTCGTGTCGACATTGGCAAGGCAGCATGGCGGGGGAGCGCAAATGATACGCTTTTGGCTGCGAGATACCTCCGAAACACTTCGCGATGCCATCAGGCTGTTGAGGTTGATGCAGACGCCTTCCAGCTGGAACCAGCGCCAAAAGGACCGGCCGCCGCTCGGTTTCGACGAGCGATGACCGGAGGCGCCCCACCCCTGAAGCCAAAGCCAATTTCCCGAGCCGGAGACCTGCGCATGCCTATGGCAAACTCGTCCCTCGCCATCGGAATACACCCACATGACCAAGCGGTGCTGCAGTGACTCACGGCAGCGCTCGCCAGCGGATCGAAAGCCGCATGCGGGATCCCGGCATGCTCTACAATCTGGGCAATTCGCTGGGCTTCATCATCGGGCTTGGCGTCGCGCTGGCAGCCGATATCTCCCGCGATGACGGGGCCAGTGTGTGGGGACGCGGTGTTGCCCATGTCGTAGGCAGTCCGGCGGCGACTGCGTTAACCGGCGCGACGTTGGTGTTTTTCTGGGGCGGCCTCGTCTACACTAGGGCCTGGTCAAACGGTGCGCCGCCCGACCCCGGGCTCAATCGGCAAGGCGATGTGCTTTCCGGCATCGGCGCGATCCTTCTCGGGATCGGATTGGTCATCATGGGCAATCCGTGGCTTGCCGCTTCGGCAGGCTTGCTGCACGCCGCGGGCAAATTCGGCAGTGCCTTGGGTGGCACAGCAGCGAGGCTGGGCTCCTTTGCCCGATTGCGTGTTGCCGATTTCTGCAAGGATCTGGTCCTGGTAAGCCGCGTGCCGGCGGTCCTTGTGGGCGCGGCCGCGCTTTGGCGGGAGCTTGTGCTGCTGGAAAACATCCCGGAACTGCTGTTGGCCCTGAGCTTCATGACATGTTGCCTGATATGGGCCGCGGCCGACTGGATGCTGCTGTCGCCAGACGGATGGGTCAAACCGGCTGCTGTACGTCTTGCAAGAAGAGCACCGGACGCCTGATCAAGAAGGAAGAGGAGCTCGACAGCGAGCAAAGACCGCAATGGTCGGCAGGCAAGACAATGGAGTACCTCGTCTAAAAGACGTCATTTCTGGTATATAAGGCGCATTCCATTTCGCCTCGATTCCAGATTTGCTTTGCTGTAGACCTGCACCAGGCAACTCCGGCTTGGTTCCAGCAAATGGCGGGCGTTCATTACCAAAACCTGACCTTCGCACCAGACTATTCGTACGCACATGGCGACGATGGAAAAATGATAAAATTCACGCGGGCGGAACGACTGTTGCTCGCGGATCTGATCGCCCATGCAGGAATTCTGCGAAGTCGTGAACAACTGCTGGACGCGGTCTTAGAAGTTGGATCCGACTCTTCGGACCGCAACGTGGATTTTTTCATAAATCGACTTAGAAGCAAGATCGGGGACTCGGCCAAGAACCCGAAATTCATCGGCACGCGGTATGGCGAGGGATATGTTTGGGTTGGGGCCCATTCCGTGCAGACTGGTCAGCTGGCGGAATGCTTCGTCGCCGTAGGGCCCATTGTCACCATCGGGCAGGAGCACGCTGACAGCCACGCCATCGAGTTTGCCGAAGGGGTAGCGCAGGCCCTTAGGAAGCAACTGCCCGCCGGGCGCGTCGTGTCGGTCAGACCCGATGAAGCCGAAGCTGGTTTCACGTTTCGGATAAATCTGACTTTCATCGTATCTGGCGGCAGGAGGGAATGCGTTTCCTGTCTGCAAAGCAAGGAGAACACAAAGGTCATCCTTGTGCGGCGCGATAGCTGCCACGACATCGACTTCAACGTCCTGGCCGATCGTCACCTTTCTGCACTCTGGCAATTCCAGGTCGACCGACCGGGCGCCTCGGATGTGGCGCCCCTGGCCGTCAGAATGGTCGAGGCCGGCGAGTTGTTTGCCGACGACGGGCCAGCCGGATTGTCCGGCGAAATAGCCAAGCTGAAGGGAGAAGCGTTCCCGTCTGCTTCCATCTGGCGCAAGAACGATGCGCGGTTGCGCCAGTTAATTCGCAACGGGAATGCAACCCCCGTGACGCGCCTGATGCTGGCGGCCAACATTTACACTGGTTACATCATCGACGGTTGGCGCTTTCTGGCCAACGAGGATCCCCGCGAACGCGATCAGGCCGCTATGGAGAGCCTCGTTCTCGAGGTTCTTCCCGACCTGCTGGACGATCCAGAGAATGCGCTGTCTGCGGCACATGTTCTCAGTTTCATGGGGCCGGCTCACCAGGTGCTTGCGTTGGAAATCGCCGAGGAGGCGTTTGCCCGGTCCACGGCGCTGGCCGACGGTCTGTCGATACTTGGGCGTTTGCGCGGCTTCGCGGGCGACTTCGACGGCGCGCTTGACTTGCTTCACCGCGCGCGGCCCTTGTGCAAACCCGGCTCTGTGTTCGAGCGCTACGTTACGTCATGCATCTGCCAGAACCTGCTGGCTTCGGGCAATTTCGAGGCGAAGGACCGCGAACTTGAAAAGCTGACCAAAAGCCCGATAAGCAAAGGTCCCTACAGGCTCGTATATGCCAGTCCAAACGAGACTGTGCCGTCTTTGCCCGTTCGCATCCACCTGGCACTCAGCCCGCGAAAATATGCCCGCGCAGCGGTGCTCTGGAGCTACTACACATCCGCGCGCCTTTATCGCCCCCGCGAGGCGAAGGAAAACGTGATTGTAGGCTTGGCCCGCCATATGCGCCGCCGCTTTGGCGACGAGATCATTCCAGATGAAGTCAGCGCAGCGATACCCGCGACAATGGGTGGTGTCGTCCGGCCCGCGGCCGAAGACGTATCTTCCTACGTCTGACTGCTGGTAAGTGCTTCGTTCGTGTCCCCATTGCTCATCTGACCCGCTGGCCGCCTTAGCGAACATCTCGCGGCCGAGCACATTCGTGCAGGAGACCCAGCATCGCCGCTCAAGACCGGATTGAGCCCTCAAGCTATCAAAAGCGTCCGCCAAGCCCGAGTTTTGTACCTGCCGACATTCGTCCATCATCCTCGATGCTGAGCAGGACGTCTGCATCGATCAGCCGGCGGACGGTGAGATGAGTCTTCGCGGCTCAGGCGAGAAACTCCCTGTTTCCCACGAAAACAACGGCACCAACCTAACGATCGGTTCGCACCAGACGAACAAAATCTGAAGCCCGTGGCCGGTGCTTTCCAGGCCGACGTGCCCTGGGATGAAAAGCCGGCATTTCGGGACAGAATGACGGCGAAGCGTTCTGGCTGGGTTCGTCTGTTCCTCCTATGACTCCGCCCAAACGGATCAAGGAAGCTTCCCGTGCCATCTTCAGCGTGTTCGCCTCGCGGAATCCGCCGCGAAACCCAGACCATCGGACGGGAGCTCGCCGGCTTGCCGCGTGCCGCATTTTCCCTGCACACGCTGACGCGCACGGCATGGCTCGCATCTGCCTCGATAGCGGCAATCTGTTCGGTGTCTCCCGCCCACGCAGACGACGTCTTCGCCACGCGCTGGGCGCCATGGGTCGAAACCGGAGCGCAGGTGAGCAAGGGACGGTCGCTCGGCGAGGCGAACCTGTTCGTGCCGATACTCCAGAACGACGACACGCTTGTCTTCACCGACCTGCGCGGCAAGTTCGACAATAACGACTCCGTCGAGGGCAATTTCGGCCTCGGCATCAGGCACATGCTGCCGTCGGGCTGGAACGTGGGCGCCTATGGCTATTATGACGTCCGCCGCTCGTCCCTCGGCAACACGTTTCATCAGCTGACACTGGGTGCCGAGGCGCTGAGCGAGGACTTCGACCTGCGCGCCAATGCTTATCTGCCCATTGGCGACAGCGAGAAGCGGATGGATCTTGGCACCACAACCACGGTCGGCCCCTGGAGCAGCGAAGCCGTCCTGACCGGCACGTCGCTGGCGATCCAGAGCCGGGCGATCCAGACGGACACCACCAGTTACCTGGTTGAGAAAGCACTGGCAGGTGTGGATGCCGAGGTCGGGGTCAGGCTGCCGGTGTTCGAGCCGGGCTCCGGCTTCGATATGCGTGCTTTCGTCGGCGGCTATTATTTCGACGGCTCCGGCGTAGACGCCGTGGCCGGACCACGGGCACGCTTCGAGTTGACGGCCGACGACGTCGCCGGCCTGCCCGGCGTCAAGGTGACCGGGGGCTTGACCTTCCAGCACGACAACGTCCGCGGCGAACAGGTGATCGCCCAGGCGCGGCTGCGCATTCCGCTGCAGGCTCCGTCCTCAGCTCCGCGCGAACCGCTCTCCTACATGGAGCGGCGCATGGCCGACACGGTGGTGCGCGACGTCGACATCGTCTCGAACACCGGCAACACGGCGAGCATCAGCAAGAAGACGCTCACCTCCACCGAAGACGCAATCAACCTGTGGAACGGCAACACCGTCGCCTCGGTTATTCGCATCGACGGGACGACGCAGGACCAGGCAGCCCTTCAGGCCGCCCTCGACAGCGTCGGCGCCAATGGCATCGTGCTGTTGAGCGGCAACCTTGCCGCCTCGGGCGGAATTTCGCTCAACGCCAACCAGATGCTTGCCGGCGGTGGCGCGGTGCTGAAGCTCAAGGGCGCCACCAGCGGCGTCGAGGTGGATTTTGCAGCGCCTGGAAGCGCCGGGCGCATCTCGGGCGCGGCTAGCAACACCCTGGTCGCCATGGCGACGGGCAGCAGCCTGCGTGGCATCTCGGTAGAGAACACCTCGTCTGGCGGTGCGTCCTCGGCGGTCACCGGCGCGAGCGGCGCCAGCCTGCACGATGTCACCGTCGTTTCGGCGGCCAATGGCATGGAGGTCAACAACACCACCGGTTTCAGCCTGTGGGGCGGAAACATCACCGCGGCCCAGGGCATTGCCCTGTCGATCAACGGCAGCACGGGCTTCACCATCGACGGCGTCACCATCGTGCAGAACGGCGCCAGCGGCATCGGGATCGTCGCCGACAATGCCGCCGGCATCATCAGGAACAGTACCATCACCACCAATGGCAACGGCAACGGCTTTGGCGACACCGAGCCCGACGCGCGCCCGTCCCATGCAATGGCCATCCACAACAGCGGCGGCCTGACCATCGCCAACAACACGATCACCACCAACGGCACCCAGGCCAACGGCATCCATGTCACCGACAGTGCCGGCATTGCGATTACAGGAAACCGGGTGACCACGAACAACTACATGAGCCGCGGCATCCACCTGCTCAACAGCAACGGCGCCACCATCGCCGGCAATACGGTCGCCACCAAAACGACGAACGACACGAATTGGTGGTACCAGACGATCGCCTTCGGCATCCTCACCGACCGAAGCAGCAACCTGGCCATCCGCGACAACGTCGTCTCGACCCAGATGCGGGGCGCTACTGGCATCTATCTGCGTTATGGCGACAACAATGCGGTATCTGGCAATACGGTCACCACGAACGGCGAAAGCGCAGCTGCCATCCAGGCGGTGCGATCGACATCCAATACGATCAGCGGCAATGTGCTGACGACGACAAATCTGAGCCTTTCATACGGGATCAATCTTGGGCCCTACAGCCACAATTCGGTTGCAGAAAACAACGTCATCAATGCAATCGGCGGAGCCGGCATCATGATCAACACGTCCACCGGCGTGACCGTGCGCAACAACCGCGTGGTCGGCCGGGGCAACGCCGGCGTCCACGCCTATGACAGCGACGATGCCGTTATCGAGGGGAACACGCCGTAAGACCAGGTTGAGGCGATTGCGACGATTGCGGTCACCCTCTTCTCAGCAGCCTGGCAGCTCGTCCATGCGGCACCGCATGTGGGCGAGATGCTCGCGAATGTCAGGCCATGGAGCGCAGCTTGTCCAGCCAGTCCTGCATCCAGTTGTCTTCTCCGGCGATAAGCCCGGCCTTCAGGCGGACGCCCGCCTCCGCATTGCGGATCGCTTCGCTCGGGCGGACGCCGAAATGCTGCTGGAACGCGCGTGAAAACCCACTCTCGCTGGCAAAGCCCGTCGAATAGGCGAGCTTGGCGACCGAGCCCCTTGAGGAACCGACCGAAGTGAGTTTCAGGTAGGCCAGCTTGAGCCGGCGCTCGCGAATGTAGTCGGCAATGCCGCCGATCGGCTCGAACAGGCGATAGAGAGCAGATCGTGACAGCGCGAAATGGCGCATGATCATGTCGGCGGACAGGGCCGGACTGGTCAGGTTGCGTTCGATGAAAATCTGGATCGTCTGGAGTGTGGCGTCCGTCAGGGCTTCGCGCTCGGCCGCGACCGCCGCCGAAAATCCGCTCGACACGATGGCGGAAGCAACCTCTGCGGCCAACCGTCCGTCCGGACCGGCGAGCTTGGGCGCCAGCCTGGCCATTGTCTTCATGTGCTCGCCAAGCAGGATGCCCAGTGTCGACGCCCCATCGACCCTTGCCCCGTGAAGATCGTCGATGACCCGGGGGGCCAGCCGGATAAGCGAGCGCGGCAGGATCAGGCTGACGATGTCCATGTCGGTGGTCTGGCTGCGCATCGGCCGGCTGAGATCAAAGCAGACGATATCCCCGGCCACGCCATGGCCGATCCCGCCATCCGCGTCGTAGCCGCATTCGCCCTTGACGTAGAGCTGGATGAGCAGGTGATCGACGCCGGTCGCAGCCACCCGGTCCGGGGACCGGACGAAACGCTGCGCGCTCGCCGAAGAGGCGCCGACCAGGAAATGGCCGAGATTGTAGCTGCTGAGGTCAGCCCTGAAATCGTCCAGGCCATCCTTCGACGGAATGGCGTCGAACAGGCTCGCCACCCCCATGCGCCAATATTCGTAGTTCTCATCGCGGTTCAACTGCGACGAGCGGATGACCTGGTTTTCGACAGTGTCCGTAGCCAATCCGCGCCTCCCCCAATCGCCACTGCAGTTCGGATCGTCAATCCGACTTCCGGAAGGACAAAGACCAGTTACATCGGTCGCAACGACGCATTTTTCGTCAAGACAACGAGCATCAAGGCGAGCTTGCAGCCGAAGCACATACATGATCCGAGCGGATCGAAGTGATGCCATGGTTTTTCTGGCTGTCAATGCGAAATGCATAATGGTTTCAAGGACTCAAGCCCAACCACCGGTATCACCGAGGAGCGGCTACAAGGAGCCGAACAGAAAGATGCATCAATGATCGCTGACGTGGCGAAGCTGTTATGAAGGATGCTTCCATAATTGTCCGTGCTGCTGCCGATGAGTGCTCTCGAAATCCTCAAGACCGTTTATGGCTATGATGCCTTCAGGGGATCGTGGGCGCGTATCGTCAAACATGTGATCTGAGGCAACATGCCTTCGTGCTGATGCCGACGGGTGGCGGCAAGTCGTCGTGCCGCCGCAAAGGTCCACTGACCACGCGATTTCCCACAATCCCCGAGCACGGCATGTCGGATCAAGGCCATGCCCGGCAGGGACAATGCGCCTCCACCTTCTTGATCTATGCGAAAATGCTTCACCAAAAGCCTGCCTACACGCGGCGCTGCGTGTCCCCCCAGAATGGATCATCGCCTTGTACTCAAGCTGGGAGGAGACCTGCTTTGGTTGCGACGCTCGCAAAGACGGCCGAAACGACACGGCCGGAGGATGAACATCTCGGCCTTGGCGCCAACCTGGCTTATGGCTTTCAACACGTGTTGACGATGTATGGTGGCATCGTCGCCGTCCCGCTCATCATCGGACAGGCGGCAGGCCTGTCCATGGACGAGGTCGGGATGCTCATCACCGCATCGCTGTTTGCGGGCGGTCTGGCGACAATGTTGCAGACCCTCGGCATCCCGTTCTTCGGATGCCAGCTGCCACTTGTCCAAGGCGTTTCCTTTGCCGGCGTGGCGACCATGACCGCCATCGTGTCATCCGGCAGCGGGCTGCAGGGCGTGCTGGGCGCGGTGATCGTCGCATCGTTGATCGGCCTGCTGATCACCCCGATATTCTCGCGCATCACCAAATTCTTCCCACCTCTGGTCACCGGCATCGTCATCACGACCATCGGCCTGACCTTGATGCCAGTCGCCGCGCGATGAGCCATGGGCGGGAACAGCAGTGCCCCCGATTTCGGCAGCAAGGCCAATATCGGCCTGGCGGCCCTGACGCTCGGCATCGTGCTTTTGCTCAGCAAGCTTGGCAGTGCGCGGATTTCGCGGCTTTCGATCCTGCTGTCGATGGTGATCGGCACCGTGATTGCCTGGGCCCTCGGCATGGCCGATTTTTCACGGGTCATAACCGGGCCTATCTTCGCGCCCCCGACCCTGTTCCATTTCGGATGGCCGACCTTCAGCGTTGCAGCAACGCTCTCCATGCTGATCGTCGTCATCGTCACCCTGGTGGAAACCTCCGCCGATGTGCTCGCGGTCGGTGAAATCATCGGCACCAAGGTGAGCTCGCGCCGGCTCGGAGATGGCCTGCGCGCCGACATGCTTTCGAGCGCAATCGCACCGGCATTCGGTTCGTTCACGCAGAGCGCCTTTGCGCAGAACGTCGGGCTTGTCGCGGTGACGGGGGTGAAGAGCCGTTATGTGGTGGCTGCTGCCGGCCTGATCCTGGTCACGCTCGGGCTCTTGCCGATCATGGGTCGCGTGATTGCAGCAATACCGCCCTCGGTCCTTGGCGGAGCCGGCATCGTGCTTTTCGGCACCGTCGCAGCAAGCGGCATCCGTTCATTGTCCAAAGTCGACTATGCCAACAACATGAACCTGGTGATTGTCGCGACCTCGCTGGGCTTCGGCATGATCCCGATCTCGGCCCCGCAGTTCTATGAACATTTCCCCGCCTGGTTCGTCACGATCTTCCATTCCGGTATCAGCTCGGCCGCTCTGATGGCGATCAGCTTGAACCTCTTGTTCAACCATTTTCGCGCCGGAAATTCGGAGCAGCAGTCCGTCTTCGTCGCGGGAACGGAACGCATCCTGCGCTATCAGGACATCGCCGAGCTGCATGATGGCGACTATTTCCTGGGCGGCAGGCTCTACGATTCGACAGGAAAGCCCGTTCGCGTCACTTCAGACCATTGAATCGAGTGGCAGGGCTTACGCCGACGAGGTCGAGGGAGGGCCGCTTAGGGCCCCGCCTCGATGCTTCCTTGCGAACGCACGCACTTTGCCGTCGGCCCAGTTGTATGTGCGTGCAAAGACGATTCCGACGCCAATGGCAGCGAAAAGGGAGAGCCACGGCATCGGCCCGTGAAACAGCCGGGTGACCAGGGACTTGGTCTGGCCATGGCTGAGATACATGAACATCGACGATGCTGCGATCTCGCCGACGACCGTCTTGACTGGAGCGGGAACCGATATCTCCGGCCAGAAAAGCAGCAATGCCGAGGCACCCACGATATAGGCGCTTGCCGACGTGAAGCCATGATGCATCAGGACTGCGACGGTCACGATCACCATGGCCGCCACGCGCCCTTTCAAGTCGCGCGCGCTGGCCATCAGCATGCCGGCACCGACTGTCCAAAGGTACCACATGGGCGTGCGATGGTAGAGGTAGGTCGTGTCCCAGACCTGCTCGACCATCCAGCTGACCACCATGGCCAGGACGATCAACCCGGTGCAGGTCGCCATCGGCCACTTGCGAAGTGTCGCCCGTAGTAGGGGAATTGACAGCAGCGCGGCAATCACCAGCAGCAACTGCATGTAGATCTCGGCGAAGTAGTAGAATGCGACCTGATACTCGCGCGCGTCAAACCAGTTGGAAATCAGCAGCAGCGGCTTCAGCTCGAAGGTCCTCGCCCACAGCTGCATCGTGACGGTGACCAGCAATGTCGGGATCGCGACGCGCAGCACGGTCCCGAAAATCGTGCCGACATTCCCGGTCCGGCTGATTTCGGGCCACTGGAAGCGCATGACACTGTAGCCGCACAGCATGAACAGGAAATACGCCGCGCCCCAATTGCTGCTGTAGACGAATGTATCCAGGTGCAAGGCAACAATGCAGATCATGAAGAAGGCGCGCGTCAATGTCGCGGATTCCAGCCGCCGCCAGGCCCATCCCTTGGACGCGGCATGCGTTTCCGCTTGCGCTGCGCTCAGCGCCTGCAATTGGGTGACCGTCAGCGCTTCCCAACCGCTGGGCAGCGGGCCAAATCGATCCTCGAACCCAAGCGAGAACTGGATGTAGCTGAGCGAATCCCCACCCATGGTTTCAAAGCTGTCGTCGGGGCCGATCTTGCTTCCGCGGAAAAATTCCCCAAAGAATGCCTGCACATCGCCCGCTCGCGACCCCGCCGCCTGGTCGGCAACCGGAACGGCCGCAGCGGCCTTGGCCTGCTGGACAAACTCTTCGGTCAGGACGCGACGCAAAGGCTTGCCGGTCGCAGTCCGCGGAATTGCCGGCATGACCCTGACATGCAGTGCATCGCCTGCATATAGCCCGAGTTCCCTCAGGGCCTCGGCCGAAGTGGCATGGAGCTGATCGGGGGCAAGGTCCTCGGACTCGGCGACGACAAGGACACCCTCGCCGCGCAATGCGTCCGGCACCTTGGCCACGACGACCTTGCCGACCTGCCCCAGCAGCTTGCCGATCCGTGCCTCGAGCATGTCGGGATTGATCTTCACGCCGCCACTGTTGATCAGGTCGTCGGCCCTGCCGTCGAAATAGACATAGCCGTCCTTGATGTGGCCCAGATCGCTGGTCTGCAGCCAGCTGTCGGCATCGCAAAGGTCCGCCAGTTGATCGGTTTCCACGCGCCAGCGGGCGACATGCGGGCCGCGAATGCGAATACGACCATCTTCAGATATGCCGACCTCGGTCTTGCCGACCGCCCGGCCGACTGACTCCAGCAAAGCATCGGGAACGTCCGATATCTGCAGGAAGGTGCTGCGCGAGGCCTCCGTGAGGCCGTAGTGCTGAACGATCCGGGCATTGGGGAACAGGTCGCGAATCCCGCGCTTCTCGGCGCCCGTCATGTATTGCGAGCCAATTTCCAGCCAACGCAGCTTCTTGCCGGCCTCGCCGATGACTGACGGGTTCTGCAGCAGAATCCGCAAGAGGGTCGGTACGGCGGAAAGGGCGTTGACCTCATCCGCCTTGAGCATTCGAGACAGCTCGAGCGGATCGAAGCCGCGCGGCGGCAGATAGGTTCGGCCGCCCGCCGCGCTGACCGCGCGGATGCGACCGATGCCGAAACTGTAGGTCACCGGCACGCCAACATATTCACGGACATCAGGCGTCAGGCCCATCTGCTCGATGATCCGCTCCGCCGCATCCGCCAGGTTCGCGTAGCTCAGGACGATGCCCTTTGGCTTGCCCTCGGTGCCGGAGGTGTAGGTGATCTGGGCCGGCCGATCATCGTGGATGAGCGGGTGGCTTGCCGTAAACCAGCCGGTTCCCTCATCGGGAACGATGCAGCGCTCGATACGGATGCCTGTCAGTGCCTTGGCGAAGGCCTCATCCGGAACGTTGACCAGTGGCTGGCGCGCTTCGTTGAGCGCAAACACATGTTCGAGATAGGACAGGGAATTCTGCGTAACGAGCGCGGTAGCCGTTAACTTCATGTGTTGCATGGAGCAACTCTCCGATAATCGCCGCGCAGACCTTTGTAATAGATTTTGCATGAAAGAGCCATGCTATCCAAGCAGCCGGATTCAGAAAGTTACTTCGTGCTTAATTTGCTTGCTGCGTTAACCAAGCCAAGAGGCAGTCGTTGCCAATCTGGCGCGCACTGTGAGTTGCGTGTTTGCTATTCTCTAACAATACACCTGCAGATCTTTCGCCGATCAGCCCTCTCAACCCAGGTTCGCTTCTTGGAGTAGAGGGGGCTGGAGCTACGCGACGGCCTCAAGAACAGGTATTGAACCGCCCGACGTGCTTCAGATGCAGTCGTATCGCGGCAACAACACCGATAGTTCCGATATCGCGTCTGGGCTTCGTCCGTCCGGCAACTGAAGCGGCAGTCGGGCAATGCGAGGTGCGAAATTCCCGTTCGGCTGCATGACAGGCGAACAGAAAGACGCATCGATGATCGCGGACGTGGCGAAGCTGCTATGAAGGACGTTTCCGTGATTCTCCGTTCTGCTGCCGATGACCGCCACCGCCCTCGAAATCCTCAAGACCGTTTATGGCTATGATGCCTTCAGAGGGCCGCAGGCGCGGATCGTCGAGCATGTGATCTCAGGCAACAATGCCTTCGTTTTGATGCCGACAGGCGGCGGCAAGTCGTTGTGCTACCAGATTCCCGCGATCGTCCGTCCCGGCATGGGGCTTATCGTTTCGCCGCTCTTGGCACTCATGGCCGATCAGGTGGCGGCGCTCAGGCAGGCAGGCGTGCGGGCGGCCGGGCTGAATTCCGATCTTTCGCCCGACGACCGCCGCGCGCTGTGGCGCGACATCCGTGCCGGGGCACTCGATCTGCTCTATGTCTCTCCCGAAACATTGCTGCGACCCGATGTGCTGGAGCTGCTGGATGGCGTGAAGCTGTCGCTGATCGCCATCGACGAGGCGCATTGTCTGTCGCAATGGGGGCACGATTTTCGGCCGTCCTATCGCCAGCTCGACGCACTGGTGGGTCGCTTCGCCGGCACGCCGCGCATGGCACTGACGGCCACCGCCGACGAGCCGACGCGTGCGGAAATCCTGTCGCATCTCGAGATAGACGAGGCGGATGCCTTCATAGCCGGCTTTGACCGACCCAACATCCGCTACGCCATCGAGGAAAAGGACAATCCGCGCGCCCAGCTCAAGGAGTTCCTGAAGCGTTACGAGGGCGAGAGCGGCATCGTCTACTGCCTGTCCAAACGCCGGACCGAGGAAACCGCTGCCTGGCTGCAGGGGCTGGGCTACGACGCGCTCGCCTACCATGCCGGCATGGACAAGGCGGCGCGCGAGGCCAACCAGATGCGCTTCCAGCATGGCGAGGCGGTGATCATGGTCGCCACCGTCGCCTTCGGCATGGGCATCGACAAGCCGGACGTGCGCTTCGTCGCCCATATCGACCTGCCTGGCAGCATCGAGGCCTATTATCAGGAGACCGGGCGTGCCGGCCGCGACGGCCTGCCGTCCGATACGCTGATGCTTTACGGCTACGACGACATCGCGCTGCGCAGCCGTTTCATCGAGGAGTCCGAGGCGCCCGACCAGCGCAAGCGCATGGAGCGGCAAAAGCTCGATGCACTCCTTGGACTGGCCGAGACAGCAAGCTGCCGCCGACAGGTTCTGCTGTCTTATTTCGGCGACGAGTGCGAACCGTGTGGCAATTGCGACACCTGCGCCGAGCCGCCAAAATTGTTCGACGGCGCTATTGCCGCGCAAAAGGCATTGTCGTGCATCTACCGCACCGGCGAGCGTTTCGGGCAAGCCTACATCGTCGACGTGCTGCTGGGGGTGGACAACGAGCGCATCGCCCAGTTCGGCCATGACCGCATCTCCACCTTTGGCATCGGTACCGAGCACGACAACAGAACCTGGCGGGCGATCCTGCGCCAGATGATTGCGCTGCGCCTGGTCGACGTCGACCTCGCCGGCCATGGTGGCCTGTCGATCGCGCCCGCCGGCCGCGACTTCCTGCGCGACAAACCCGAGTTGATGCTGCGCGTGCCGGCACCGACGCGCGCCAGGCGCGGCAAGGTGGCGCGCAGTGCGGCGCAGTCTGCCGTCACCGATGCGGACCAGGACCTGTTCCAGGCACTGCGGCGGAAACGCACCGAAATAGCGCGCCTGCAGAACGTGCCGCCCTATGTGATTTTCCACGACAAGACCCTGATCGAGCTGGCGGCGGCCCGGCCGGCGTCGCGCGCGGAAATGGCGAACGTACCCGGTGTCGGCGAAGCCAAGCTCGACCGTTACGGCCCGGCTTTCCTCCAGGTGATCGCCGAGCACATCTGACAAGAGCTTTCGGCAGCCGGCACGCCGCGCCGGTTTTCTAGCCGTACCAGTGCGCTCTGCGATCCCCGAGCATCTCGACGGTCGGACTGGTCCCTCAGTACAGGAACGACCGTTCACAGGCGGCGTCGATGATGGATAGTTTGAGTGCCTGGGCACCGATCATCTCGGCGACGAAGCCCGAGGACAACCACATGGCAGATTCGCCGCGCTTACCGCTCCAACCAAGGCTGCCCATGACTTCCGCCTCGCGCAGCTTGCGGGCGAAGTGCGTGCGGGACAGGTTGATCCGCTCCGCGATCTCGGTGATCGACATGATCGAGGTCAGGTAGGAGCGGCCGTCCGGGGCCACCTCGCCGAGACTGGTGATGAGCCAGTCCATGATGACGCCGCCATTGTTGAGCCAGGTGAACAACGAGAACGTGTCCTGCGGCTCGCGGATGGCGGCACTCGTCAGCAGGCCGTGGGCAATCTCCGTCTGCAGCCGCGCGAAGGCGGTTTCGTCGGCGTGGAAGGCAGCGAGGCGGTTGCGTCCGTCGAGACCGTCAAGCGTGACGAGGTGCGCCATCGCCCAGCCGCGCAACAGCATGAGCCCTTCCTTGGCCACTGCAACGGGACGCGACCGCCGATCCCGCGGGTCCTCCATGGCGATGGCATAGCCGTAACGCAGCATCTCCTTGACGAAGGCGTCGGCAGTGTTGCGGCTCGCGATCTCGTGGAAAGCCACTTCTTGCAGGAAGCGCGCCACGACCATGGACGGCATATCCTCGGGACTTTCACGAAAGCAAAGGGCAACCGCAGCATGCGCCAAGAGCCAGCGCTGTTGCGTGGCGAAGACCGACGACAGCCTGGGATTGAGGTTGAACATCTGCAGCATCACCGATGACTGGTGCTTGACCATCGGCAGGATCAGCCTGTTACCCGATATCGCCTCGACGCTCAGGCCCATATACGACCTCCGCGCAACAGGGCTGCCACAGAACCGTTCCTTGTCCAGCTGAAATGCACAACCGCCTCCTTGTCCGAACCGGACGGCACTGTCCGATGCCGCCCGACCCGTCATCCACAGGGGATCCCGCTGCCCGCCCGCAGCGCCAGCCACTGCCCGGCTGAGGCAACAGGAGGGCGGCGGGCGGGAACGCCCAATTCCCGCGACGGCTCTACGAAAGGCGGGAGGCGTCGTCTTCTCATTGCGTGCAGAACGAGGCGGCCGCTGCTGCGAAATCGACGCAATCAAGGGGATACGGATCGGTCGTCACCTGCTGAAGAAAGCGCAGTATTCCGCGGTTTCCAACAAATGCGGCCAACGAAACTGGCTACGACGGCAGCCGCGCGCGACATACCCAGCAAATGCCAGATGCGACGGCTGTCATTGGAGCCTGTTCTTGTTGTAGGGTTCCGCGAACCAGCCGATATCCCTGCCGCCCGCCTCTGCCCAAGGCCCGCAACATGATCAGTTTCACCACCGACGACATAGCCCCCGAACGGCGGTTCGATCAGTGGCGCGAAGTGCGCGGCAAGAGCCTGTTCGGCGTGACCATCGAACTTGCGGCCGAGAAGCGGCTGTCTTTCCACGGCTCGTTCCGGGCCCATGCCGTGGGCGGCGCCGTCGCCTCGGAAATGCGCGCCTCGTCCTACCGGATCAAGCGCACCGACACCGACATCGCCAGGATATCGGGCAACAGCCTGTGCATTGCCCACCAGGTGACAGGCGGCGGCCTGCTCGACACCGGCCGCGGCAGGGTCGACACCATCCACGACGGCGACATGGTGGTCAGCCATTCCGACCTGCCCTACAGCGGACAACCGGATGGAGAGCGCGGCTTCCTGTACCGCATGCTGAAGATTCCGATCGAGGGCGAGATCCTGTTGGGACGGCGCGCCGACGATCTGTTTGCAGCCAAGCCCATCGGCGGCACTTGGTTCCTCAGACCGTTCCGAGCGCTGTTCGATGCGCTGATGGCTCCCGAGCGCACCGGCTCGGATCCGTTGCGCGACGTCGCCAGCATCGCCCGTCTTGCCCTGGCTGCGAGGGGCCGGCTACCGCTCGGCATGCCCGAGGTTCGCGCTGCCCTGCGGACCGGTGTGCGGCACGCCGCACTCGAGATCATGGAGCGCGACAAGCGCCTGCCGGGACTCAACCCGGCACGCGTAGCCATGGAACTCGGCATCTCCAGGCGGCAGTTCTATGTCGTGCTCGAAGAGGCAGGACTCACCTTCTCGCGTACACTTGCCGCAATGCGCGTCCGCGACGCACGCCGGCTGCTGGTCGAGATCCCGAGCCTGTCGATAACGCAGGTGGCATTCGCCTGCGGCTTCGACAGCCTCGCCACCTTCTACCGCGCCTTCGCCACGACCTACGGGATGACCCCGAGCGACATGCGCGGGATCGGCGGCCGCTGGCAATAGCGGTGCGCCAGGAGTGTGCTTCCTCCGAGGGCACCGAACTGTGCGTTCTGCTCCGGATGGGAAGCACTTGGCGAGGTTGTCCGGATCGCGCCGCGGCACCCTCGGAGTGGACGATCTTAGCCGTGGGCCCGGAGCTCGCCCGCTTCGATGCGGATCGGCAGGACGTTTTCTGCCGGCGGCAGCGGGCAGACGGCGTGCTCGGTGAAGGCGCAGGGCGGGTTGAACGCCTTGTTGAAGTCCAGAACGATGGTGTCGACCGTGATGCTTTCACCCAAGAGGAAACGCGAGGCGGGGTAGGTCTTATCGCGCGAGGTCAGGTCCTTGAGCACGAATTGCGGCACCTCCGATGTGCCGTGGGTCGGCAGCAACTCGTAGCGCACGCCGTCGCGGGTGAATGCCGCCTTGTGAGTGATGGTGACCTCGGTCGGGATGCCGAGTACGGTATCAACAGTCATCTCGACCGGCGTCGCCAGCGGGATCCAGTCGGCAATGATGCGCCAACTCGGATCGATGGGGAACGAACTGATGCCGGCAAATTCGTCGGGCGCGGTCGAGGCCGTATCGCGGATGCGCAGGGCATTCTCGCCGTTGAGCGTTGTCACCTCGAGCAGCAGCTGGCCTACGCTGAAGCGCGGCGGGTTCTTCTTGTCGAGCTTCAGACGAATGGGGGCAGTGCCGTCGGCTGGCGCGAAGGTGACGCCGCCGTCCTGTTCCTGGGTGATGGTGCCGACATGGGCCGGTCCGGCCGACAGCACGACATCGTTGTCCTCGGCGGTGCCGACCGTCACCGAACCCGGTTCAAGCCACCAGCGGCCAATGATGTTGAGCCAGCCATTGCCAGCCTTGAGATCGGCCAGTCGCTTGGCGCGCCAGTCCTCGATGTGGCTGATGTAGTCGGTCGTCATGCTGCTTGTGCCTTTGGTCTGAAGTTGCCACGCCTGCCCTAGCTGGGCATGCGCGGAACGCTCTGCAAGAGCTTTTGCGTATAGGGATGCTGCGGGGCGTCAAGGATGGCGCGCGTGTTGCCGCTTTCGACGATCTGGCCGCGCTCCAGGATGATGATCTCCTCGCAGAGCGAAGCGACCACGCCGAGATCATGCGACACGAACACCAGCGTCATGCTTTCCGACAGGCGCTTGAACAGGTCGACGATGCGGATGCGCGTCGACAGGTCGAGCGCGCTCACCGCCTCGTCGGCGAGCACCAGCTGCGGCCGCGATACGATGGCGCGGGCAATGGCGATACGCTGGCGCTGACCGCCGGAGAACTCGTGCGGGTAGCGATTGACGGCATCGGCTGGCAGGCCGACAGCCTCAAGCGATGCCGCCACCGCCTCGCTGTGCGAGCCGGGAATGGCAAGCGACTGCAGTGGCTCGGAGATGATGTCGCGCACCTTCTGCCTGGGATCGAGCGAAGAATAGGGGTCCTGGAACACCGCCTGAACCGAGCGACGATATCCGCGCATGAACGTCCGGCTGGACGGATCGACGACAGCGTCGCCGAAGTTGATGGTGCCGCCGGTCGGCCGGGCGAGCCCGAGAAGAAGGCGCAGGAGCGTCGTCTTGCCCGAGCCGGATTCGCCGACGAGGCCGACGCTGACGCCCTTTTTGACCACAAAGGAGACGCCATGCAGCACCTTGCGCTGGCGGTCGTAGCCGAAGCTGACATCACGCACGTCGAGCATGGTCATGCCGTTCCCTCAAGCGCTTTGTCGAAGGAACGGGCAGCAGCCACAAGCGTCCTTGTGTAGTCGTGTTCGGGATCCCCGAAGACCTTGTCGACAGGCCCCTCCTCGACCGCGCGGCCATTGCGCAGCACCGTCACGCGGTCGACCACGGTGGCCACGACCGGCAGATCGTGGCTGATGAACAGAAGCGCCATGCCGTGCTCGCGAACCAGGGTGTCCAGCAATTTGAGAATTTCGGCCTGGGTGGTCACGTCGAGGGCCGTGGTCGGCTCGTCGGCGATCAGCAGCTTTGGCCGGCATGCCAGCGCCATGGCGATCGCGACGCGCTGGCGTTGGCCGCCCGAAATCTCGTGCGGATAAGAATTGGCAACCCGCTCCGGCTGCGGCAGCGCGACATGGTCGAGAAGCGTCAGCACCTCGCGCTCGACGTCGTGGCGCGAAGCGCCTTTGCCTTCGCGCGCCAGGCGACGTGCCACCGGCCCAGCCACCTGCCGGCCGAGCTTCATCAGCGGGTCGAGTGCAGTCAGCGGTTCCTGGAAAACCACTGCGACGGAAGAGCCGCGAAGCTGGTTGAGCGCGCGGTCGGGCGTGCCGACGATCTGCCGGCCGTCGAGTTCGATCGAGCCGCTCGGCACGATCGTCTTCGGCAAAAGCCCCGTCACCGCCATGGCGGTGAGCGACTTGCCAGAACCGGACTCACCGATCAGCCCCATGCGTTCGCCCGGCGCGATCGAAAATGAAAGATCCGAGACCAGCGTCTTGTCGCCGGTCTTCAGCATCAGGCCCTCTACGGAGAGAAGCGAGGTCATCGCGTGATCCTCCTGGTGGGATCGCCGATGTCGCGCAGGCCGTCAGCCAGGAGGTTTATGCCGATCACCAGCGTGACCAGCGCGATACCAGGCGCAATCGCGCCGATGGGAGCCGAGTAGACCGTGCCCTGGGCTTCCTGAAGCAGGCGGCCCCATGAGGCATTGGGCGGCGGCGCGCCGAGGCCGAGATAGGACAGCGAAGACTCGGCAATGACCGCAAGGCCGAACTGCAGCGCGAAATTGACGGTGAGCGTCGGCCAGATGTTGGGCAGGACGTGCCTGACCATGACGCCGGGCCAGGAAGTGCCCGAGGTCCGCGACGCGATGATGTAGTCGTTCTGGAGCACCCGCTTGGCAAGGATGCGCGTCAGGCGCGCCACGATTGCCGACATGGCGATGCCGAGCGCAACAATGGCCGACCACAGGCCCGGGCTGTCGCTGGCAGCCACCACCAGCATGGCGAGCAGCAGGGTCGGAAATGCGATCAGGATGTCCAGTGTCGCGGCCAGCGCGTCGTCAAGGAAGCGCGTGGCAAAGGCCGCCAGAAGGCCAATGGTGACACCGATGGCGGCACCGATGGCAACGGCGCCGGCGCCGACGGTCAGCGCGATGCGCGAACCGATCATGATCTGGGTGAACAGGTCCCGGCCAAGCCGGTCGGTGCCGGCCCAATGGAGCAAGGACAAAGGCTCGAGCCGCCCACCCGAGGTGCTTGTCGGATCGTAGGGCGTCCAGAACAATGTCAGCAGCGCAACCACGACGTGGATGCCGACCAGGATCAGGCCAACCACAAGGGTCAGCGACCACAGCGACTTGCGCGGGCCGGGCTCCGGCTCGATCAGTTCGTCGACCGCGCTCATGAGCGTGCTCCTGCCTTATCGCGCAGCCGGGGGTCGATCAGCCGCTGGACGAGGTCCGCGGTGAAGCCCACCAGAAGCACCAGCAGCGTGGACACGAAGAGCACACCTTGCACGTTGGGGTAATCGCGCTGTTCGATGCCCAGCAGCAGCATTGAGCCCAGGCCGGGCAGCGTGAAGACGCGTTCAACAACGACGGCGCCGAGCAAGGTCGACGCCAGCTCGATACCGAGAATGGAAATGATCGGCACCACGCCATTGCGGATGCCATGCCGGACAATTGCCTCGGTGAAGCTGGCGCCCATGGAGCGCGCGGTGCGCAGATAGTCGCTGCCCAGCACATCCTGCGTGGCCGAGCGGACATAACGCAGCAGCGAGGCAGACATGACGATCGCAATCGTCAGCACCGGTAAGGCGAGCGCACGCAGGGCTTCGGCCGGCGCGTGCCAGCCGCGCGAGGGAAAGCCGCCCGACGGGAGGATACGAATGTTGATGGCGAAGGCCGTGACCAGGAGGATACCGACCCAGAACACCGGGATGGCAATGCCGAGCTGCGAAACGGTCGAGATCAGCGCGCCATACCAGCGGTCCGCCTTGACCGCCGACACGATGCCAAGCGGCACGGCAATGACCACGGCCAGAGTGAAGGCGAGCAGCGTCAGCGGCAGCGTGACAGTCAGGCGCGCGGCGATCTCGCCGGCAACGGATGCGCCGCTGACGAAAGAGTTGCCGAGGTCGAAGCGCACGAGATTGCCGAGAAAGCGGAGGAACTGTTCCCAAAGTGGCAGGTTCGATCCGACCTGCTCACGCGCAGCCTCGATCTGCCTGGCGTCCGCGCCCACCGACAGCAGGGCGTTGGCCGGGTCGCCCGGCAGCAGTCTGAGCAGGACGAAGAGTACCAGGGATGCGATGAAGAGCGACAGGACCAGAATGGCGAGCCGCCGAAGGATGTAGGAAAAAATTACCGGGTTCCTTTCGTCCCCTACGGAAACATCGTGCGGAATGGCTCCCGCACGATGCTCATCGATTTATGGCCGCGACCTTGCGATCAAGGCGAACGGATCAGCCTGACGGCTCAGTTCGCGTTTTTCTTGATGCCGTAGGCAAAGAACTGCGAATTCAATCCGTTGACCGGATAGCCGCTGACATTGGCCTTCGATATCACGATTTGCGGATAGAGATACAGCCAGCTGCTGGCCGCATCCTCGGCGATGAGCTTGTTGGCGTCGGTCAGCTTGGCGGTCTGCTCGTCGACAGTCGTGCTGGTCTCGGCCGAGGCGATCAGGTCCACGACCTTGGGGTTGTTGTAGCCCCAGTAGAAATCGGGATTGCCGTAGAACACGATGTCGCGATGGTTGACGTGCTCCTGCAGCGTCGCCTGGAAATCATGCGCCTTGTAGACCTTGGTGTACCACTCGTTGGCGGTGATCACGTTGATGTTGACGGTGATGCCGACCTTGGCCAGCTCGCTTTTGAGAAACTGGGCGACGATCGGATGCGGGTCGTAGTTCGGCGTGTCGAGCGTGAAGGTAAAGCCATCGGCGTGGCCCGCCTCGGCCAGCAGCGCCTTTGCGCTGGCAGGATCATAGGGATCGACGCCGGTGAGATCGACATACCAGGGGTCGGTCGGCGGCACGAACGAGCCGATCAGCGAGCCGTAGCCACCCCAAATCGAATCCAGCAGCTTCTTCTTGTCGATGGCGCGGGCGATCGCTTTGCGCACCTTGACGTTGCTGAAGGGTTCGACACGGTCGTTGAAGGCCAGAAGCTCCTTGGTGGTGGACTTGCCTTCGCTGACCTGGAACTCGGGATTGCCCTTGAACTGGGCAAGCGAATCCGGGCTCTGCACACCGGTGATGATGTCCACCGCACCTGTCAGCAGCGCGTTGTTGAGCGCGGTCGCATCGGTGAAGTAGTTGAACACCACCTCGCCATTCGTCGGCTTCTCACCCCAGTAACCGTCGAAACGCTTCAGCGAGAGCGTCGAGCCGCGGCGCCAGTCCTGAAGCTTGTAGGGGCCGGTGCCGTCTTCGCTCGCGGTCAGGTTCTTGGCCGCGTCGTTGACGATCCAGACGTAGCTCAGATTGTAGGGCAGCGAGATCGAGCGCGATGCAAGCTTGACGACGACAGTGCTGTCGTCGGGCGTCTCGATCGAGCTGATCGTCGACAGGCTCTTCTTGCGCGAGCTCTTGGAGTCGGGTCCGACCACGCGCTCGATGCTGAACTTCACGTCCTTGGCGGTCAGCGGATCACCGGAATGGAAGGTGACCTTCGGCTGCAGGGTAAAGGTGTAGGTGAGGCCGTCTTCGCTAATCTTGTAGTCGCTTGCCAGAGCGTTTTCGACGCTGCCCGCATCAGTCAGCCTGAACAGCGCCTCATAGACATTGCTATTGAAGGCTTCGTTGATGCCCTGGCCGGCGCCGGCGGTGTTGTCGAGGTTCTGCGGCTCGTAGAGCGAGCCGATCGCGATGGCGGCATCGGCGTCGAAGTTTTCGGCAGCCTGCAAGGAAGAGCCAACCGACAGGGCGCCGACGAATGCGACCGTGGCCGCGAGAGCACTGAACCTGCGCCGACCCGGCTTCGAATATTTGTCCAACAGGACGGCGGCACCAATCATTCAAATTGCTCCAGATCTAATTCTTGTTACGCAATGGAGGAACGAACGGTCTACCGATCGCCTCCCCTTCAACCTGCTGCAGCGGATCGCTCCCGCAGCCCCGATAGAGGCCGGAACGTTCAGCCGGTATGCCGTGCAGTCGCCCCAAAACTCTCCAAGGCGCAAATAATGCAGTGAATGACCCTCATTGCCGAGGATTATTATCGCGCCACCCACGGAAAGAAAGAAAATCCTTCTCACCGAAATCGCCGCCGTCGACGCGGGCATTTCTGGCATGCCTCTGCGCACATCGCGAGTCGCTGCGGACAACGGCTGCAAATGGGCAAAGGCAAAGCCGGAAACCCAGACAAAGTGCAGACGGATGCGAAGCGCGGCGAAAAAGCCGGGATGCGACAAAGCAGTCCCGCCAGGGCCTAGCGATGCCGCGGGACATCTTGGTTTTCTCGACCAGCAGATTGCGATGCGCTGGAAAGTGTTGTGCTCCCCCAACGCACCGCCGGTCGACGTGCTTATGCCTTCAGCACCCCGGATTTTTTCGCCACCCAGGTGGCGATGTAGTCCATCAGCGCAGGCGACAGGCAGTCGTAGGGTTCGAGCCCGAGTTCCCGCAGCCGGGCGCGCACGCCGTCCATCTCCGAGGGGGCGACACCAGACTCGATGATGGAGGAGACGAAAGCGGCAAAGCCGGGCTCGGCCCAGCCCGTCTCTTCGAAGCGTTCCGGATGAATGAAGTCGAGGCCC
Source organism: Aminobacter sp. MET-1 (assembly GCF_026521175.1). Taxonomy (NCBI): domain Bacteria; kingdom Pseudomonadati; phylum Pseudomonadota; class Alphaproteobacteria; order Hyphomicrobiales; family Phyllobacteriaceae; genus Aminobacter; species Aminobacter sp. MET-1. The sequence continues at coordinate 23,837 of NZ_JAMSHL010000025.1, forward strand.
TTGAAGGCATGGTCGCGCTCGACCGGGCCATACATGTGAACGCCGCATGTCTTGCAGGCATGGCGCTGGATCAATGCCGACGGATCGACCACGGCGAGCTTGTCGCCATTTTCCAGCACCGTCACATTCTCATGTCCGGTCACCGCAACGATCGAAAACTTGGCGCCTTCGGGCTTCCAGCATTTGGTGCAGCCGCAGGCATGGTTGTGGGCAACCTGCCCCTTGATCGCCACCCTCACCGGCCGGTCGACGCAGGCGCAGACCAGCGTCCCCCCGGAGAAACCCGGGCTGCCGGCCTTTACGCCGCCATCGATGGCCGGATGTATCGAAACTGAACTTGCCATGACCTGCTACTCCCTGTTCTGGCATCGTCGCCCTGGAAATCAGCTGAAATCAGGTAACGTCCCAACATACCACGACGCCGCGCGGCTGGAACAAGAGTCATCAGGCAATGCATCGACGTGAGCTAAGACTGGGCATGCACAGGGGCACTGCCTCCGGGCCGAGCCAACGGTCAGCCCGATGAGGTGGCCGGCATGCAGCGCCGGCCACCGTTGGACTGGGGCGTGCCTACGCCTCGAGCCAGACGCGCGAGGCGACATAGCCGTTCGACATGTCGTTGCCGACGTCGTCGACATAGCCCTTGAGGGCCGATGTCGCGGCGTTGATGTTGTTGTTGAACACCGGGATAATCGAGCCGCCTTCGTCGCGCACCATCAGTGCGGCGGCACGGTACAGTTCCGCGCGCTTTGCCTCGTCTTCGACCACACGCGCTTCCTTGATGAGCTTGTCGAAGTCCGGCCGATTGAAGTTGGTCTCGTTGGCTGGCGAACCCGACAGGTGCTCGGTGGCATACATCAGGTCCTGGGTCAGGCGGCTGCCATAATAGGACATGCAGAACGGGGCCTTGCGCCAGATGTTGTTCCAATAGCCGTCAGCCGGTTCGCGCTTGACCTCGATCTGGATGCCGGCCTTCTTGGCATTCTCCTGGTAGAGGATCGCCGCATCCACGGCGCCGGGGAAAGTGCCGTCGGACGTTCGCAGCACCACCGGTCCGTCATGGCCGGACTTCTTGAAATGGAAGGCGGCCTTGTCCGGATCATATGCCCGCTGTTCGATATCGGATGGGAAGTAAGGATAGGTGGCGTTGATCGGGAAGTCGTTGCCGACCGTGCCGAAGCCACCCAGCGTCGTCTGCAGCATGGCCTCACGGTCGATGGCATATTTCAACGCCAGACGCAGGTCGTTGTTGTCGAAGGGTGCGGTGTCGACAAGCATCGGCAGCGTGTAATGGCCCCGGCTCGGTGCGTTGAGGATCGCGACGTTCTGAGCGCGCTTGAGAAGCGTCACCGTCTTTGGGCTGACAGCATTGATGAAGTGAACGCGTCCCGCCGATATCGCAGCGATGCGCGCGGTGGCGTCGTTCATGGCGATCATCTCGACGCTGTCGACGTAGCCGCGGTCCTGCCAGTCATTCACGTTCTTCTCGAACACGGCGCGCACACCCGGCTCGAAGCTGACGAGCTTGTAGGCGCCGGTGCCGATACCTTCGGCAGGATTGTCCATGCCGCCATTCGGCTGAATCATCAGCAGGTGGATGGTGAAGACCAGCGGCAGGTCGACGTTGCTCTCCGAGAGCCTGACGTGGAGCTCCTCGCCCTTGGCCTCGACGGTTTCGATGGAGGCAATCATGCCCCGCGCGCCGGAGCCCGACTCTTCCTTCATGTGACGGCGGATCGTCTGGGCGCAATCCTCTGCGGTCAGCTTCTTGCCGTTGTGGAAGGTGATGTCATTGCGGATCTTGAACACCCAGTCCTTGGACTGGTTGCTGGATTCCCAGCTGGAGGCGATGCCAGGGAGGGCCTTGCCGGTGGCAGGATCGCTGGCGACCAGCGTATCGCCGATCGTGCGCGCGACCAGGAAGGCGAAGGCGCCAATCACCTTTGCAGGGTCAAGCGTATCGGTCGTGGCAGCACCGTCGATGCCCAGCTTGAGGGTGCCGCCCTTCTTCGGCGTTGCCGCCGCCTGGGCATGGGCCACGCCGGCGAGCCCGCCGAGCAGAAGGCCGGCGCCAATCGTGCCCTTCAGGAAGTCACGCCTGTTGGCCGCAAGGTCCAAGCCGATCAAGTTAGATTTCTTCATTTCCATTCCCCTCTTGTCTTAAAGATCCGTCATCCAGCCGGAACCAGAGCGCGTCCGGCAAGGACGCGTTCCAGCCAGCCGATTTCCATTTCGGGCACCGAACTCAAAAGCTTCTCGGTGTAGTCGTCATAGGGTGGTGCAAAGACGGAAGCCTTGACGCCCTGACGAACGATGCGGCCGCGGTGCATGACCGCGACGCGATCGGCGATCGCCCGCACAATTGCGATGTCGTGGGTGATGAACAGGTAGGACACTGAAGTCTCCTCCTGCAGTCGCATCAGCAGCTTCAATATGCCCTCAGCCACCAGCGGATCGAGCGCCGAAGTCGGCTCGTCGCACAGCATCAATTCCGGTTCGGCGGCCAGCGCGCGGGCGATCGCGACGCGCTGTTTCTGCCCGCCCGAGAGCTCGGCCGGATAACGGTCGAGGAATTGCGGACCCATCTCGATCTGGCCAAGCAGTTCTGTGACCCGCCTGGTTCGCGCAGCGCCCCTGAGACCGAAATAGAGGGTGAGCGGCCGCCCGATGATATCGCCGACTTTCTGGCGCGGGTTCATCGCGGTATCGGCCATTTGGTAGATCATCTGGATGCGGCGAAGCTGCTCGAGCGTACGCCCCTTACGGGCGGCGGGCAGCCTCTCGCCTTTGAAAGCGACGGTGCCCCGCTGCGGCGGCAGCAGCCCGGTGACAACGCGCGCCAGGGTCGATTTTCCCGATCCTGACTCACCGACCACCGCCAATGTCTGGCCTTTCGGCAACGACAGCGACACGTCGTGCAGGACATTCATGTTCGAATAGCCTGCTGTCAGTCCTTCGATTTTCAGCAGCTCTTCCTCAGCCTGGCGGACAGGTTCGCGCACTGCCTGGCGGATGCTCACCAGCGCCTTGGTGTAGTCCTCGCGCGGCGTCTCGATGATCTGCCGGCTCGAGCCATATTCCACCGTCTTACCGTGCCTGAGCACCATGATGTCGTCGGCAACCTGGGCGACGACCGCCAGGTCGTGCGTGATGTAGAGCGCGGCAGTTCCGGTCTCTGTGATCGCATGCTTGATGGCGGCCAGGACCTCGATCTGCGTGGTGACGTCGAGTGCTGTCGTCGGCTCGTCGAAGACGATGAGTTCGGGTTTGGCACAAAGCGCCATGGCGGTCATGGCGCGCTGCAGCTGACCGCCCGAGACCTGATGGGGGTAGCGCTCGCCAAAGCGCTCCGGTTCGGGAAGGCCGAGCACCGTGAACAGATACTGGGCGCGCTTCTTCGCTTCCGCCGGTGTCATGAGGCCATGACGAACGGTTGCCTCGACGACCTGCCGCCCCAGCTTGTGGGCGGGGTTGAAGGCTGCGGCGGCCGATTGCGCAACATAGGCCACGCGTGCGCCGCGTATGGTGCGCACGCCACCCGGCGACAGGGCCGTCACGTCGACACCGTCTAGCACGACCTGCCCGCCCGAGATGCGCACGCCACCGCGCCCATAGGCCATAGTCGACAGGCCGATGGTCGACTTGCCTGCACCTGACTCGCCGATCAGGCCGAGCACCTTGCCCTTTGCGACATCGAAGGAGACGCCATCTACCAGCACAAGGTTGCTGGTAGATCCATCAGCCTGGTGCGCGCGCACCTCGATGCGTAGATTGCGGACCGAGAGCATCTCAGCCATCTCCACGCTCTCCCTTGAGGCTCGCCGTGGTATTGATCATCCAGTCGACGACCAGATTGACCGAGATGACCAGGCCGGCGATCGCAGCACCCGGGATGAGCGAGGCCGAAACGCCGAAAATGATGCCGTCCTTGTTGTCCTTGACCATGCCGCCCCAATCGGCGGCCGGCGGCTGGATGCCGAGGCCAAGGAAGGACAGCGTCGACAGAAACAGGATGGAATAGGCAAAACGCAGCCCGAATTCTCCGAGCAGGGGCGCCAGGGTGTTGGGCAGGATTTCGCGGAAGATAATCCACAGCTTGCCTTCGCCGCGCAGCCAAGCGGCTTCGACAAAATCCATGACGCTGACGTCGAGCGCGACCGCCCGGCCGATACGATAGACGCGCGTCGAGTCGATCGCAGCCATGACCAGGATGAGGATCAGTGTGCCTTGCGGTAGGACCGCAAGCACGACAAGTGCCAGGATCAGCCCGGGAACGGACATCATCAGGTCGTTGAACCGCGACAGAAGCTGATCGACCACCCCGCCGCTGACGACAGCGGTGAAACTGAGCAGCATGCCAATGGCGAATGACAGCGTGGTTGCTGCCAGGGCGACGAAGAGCGTGGCGCGCGCACCATAGATCAGGCGTGACAGCAGATCGCGACCGAGGCTGTCGGTACCAAGCAGGAAATCTCCGCCCATCGGGGCCCAGACTTCACCAACGATGGCACTTTGATCGTAGGGTGCGATCAGCGGCGCAAAGAGTGCGCACGCCACAACGACCAGGATCCCCGCCGCCCCCACGCGTGCGCTTGTTGGCATCGACCTCAATCTCATCGCGGATGCCTCAAGCGTGGGTTCGCCAGGATCGAAACGATGTCGGCCAACAGGTTCAGCACGATATAGATGGCTGCGAATATCAGTCCGCAGGCCTGGACCACGGGCATGTCGCGAACGGTCACGGCATCCACCATGTACTGGCCGATGCCCGGGTAGACGAACACCACTTCGATGACGACGACACCGACCACGAGCGCCGCAAGATTCAGTGCAATCACCGTGACGATCGGCGCCACGGCATTGGGCGCGGCATGTTCGGCAATGATACGCAGCGCCGAAAGCCCCTTGAGTTCGGCGGTCTCTACATAGGGTGACGACATGACGTTGAGGATCGCCGAGCGCGTCATGCGCATCATGTGGGCCAGCACCGCAATGACGAGCGTGAGCACAGGCAGGGCAATCGCCGAGAGCCGCTCGCCAAGGCTCATCCCGTCATAGACAGTTGCCGGAAACGCGGCGACGCCGAGCTGAACGGTGAAGAACTGGATGAGCAGGTAGCCGATGAAAAACTCGGGCAACGAAACCGCGGCAAGCGACAGGATGCTGATGGCCCGGTCAGGAAAGCGGTTGCGGTAGCGCACCGCGATCATGCCAAGGCCGAGCGCCAATGGAACCGCAATTGCCGCCGAGGTAGCGGCAAGCAGCATCGAATTGCCCAGGCGCTTCCAGAGTTGGTCGGCAACCGAGTTGCGGTTGGACCACGAGGTTCCGAAATCGCCCTGGACGATGCCTCCCAGCCATTCGCCGTAGCGCTGGATCATCGGGCGATCGAGGCCCAGTTCCTTGCGCAGATGCTCGACAGATTCCGGTGTCGCGTCGCGTCCGAGATAGGTCGCTGCGAAATCGCCCGGCAGCATCTCGACCCCGCCATAGACCAGCATCGAGGCCGCCAGCAGCAGCCCGAAGCCAAGCAGGATGCGGCGCAGGATCAGCCTTGCGAGCGGGTTGCCAGAGCGCCCCGCGTAAGCCTCGATCTGGTCGTTGCCCGGTGCGCTCATCCGTGCCGCGCTCCCAGCTCTTCACCGCAGGCGGACATGTTCAAGGCAACCGGGCGGCTGCGTTGCACGTCACGCACGCTGCGCATCCGCGAAATGCCCTCTTTGCTTGCGCGACCATTTGGGCATGGCAGCCTCGACTTCCGCTTCGGTCGGGAAAGAACCACGCTCGAAGCGGTCGAGACGAAAGCGCGTAGGGTCGACGAAGGGCTTCTGGTCGAGGATCAGTTCTGCCGACAGGCGGCCGAGGCCCGGACCATGGCTGACGCCGCTTTCGTTGTCGCCGCCCACCGCCACGACATTGGTCGTGCCGGGCACGCGGCCGACCAGCAGGCCGCGGTCTGGCGTGTAGCAGGGCACGCCCTGCGCCCAGCTCGCGATCTTCGATCCACGCAGCGGCGGGAACACTTCTTGCAGGCGCGCCAGATCGCCATCGGCCATTGCCTGCATCAGGTCAGCCTTGTGCGGCTGTCCGGGCTCAATCCATGCGTCGCTGAGCTTGTGATACGGATGGTAGTGGCCGCCCGTCCCCCACATGATGGCGCCAAAGGTTTCGCGCAGCCAGAGGCCCAGTTCGCGGCACTGGACGGTCGGGATGGTGGAAGGCAGGCCTCGATTGTCGGTGACGATGCGGGTCGCAAGCACGCGCAGCAACGGCAGTCTCCAGCCAAGCTTCTCAAGCAGCTCGTTGTTCCATGCACCGGCTGCGATCACCACACCATCGGCCTGCAAAGTGCCCCTGTCGGTCTCGACCGTCACGCCGTTGCCGCTATCTTCGATGGCGGTGACCTTCGTGTGGTCCCGGAAGGTGCCGCCCAGCCTGGCGATTTCTCCTGACAGCGCGCGCAGGCCCAGCGTCGTATCGAACTGGATGCCGAGAGGGTTGTACGCGCCCGAGTGGACCTTCGACGGATCGATCAGACCTTGCATCTTCTCACCGATCTCGGCGGCGTTGAGATCCTGCATCTCGGCCGGCGCATAAGGCGAGTCCAACACGGGGCGCAAGAAATCTTCGCGCCCCTCTTCCGTCAGCGCCATGATGAGCGTGCCGTTCGGACGGTAGCCGATTTCCTGGCCGAGCTCGCTCAACGCCTTGTAGAAATCGAGCCCGTATTGCTGAAGCCTGAACCCCTCCTCGCCGAGCGGGATCATGCCGGCGGACCAGTGCGACACGAAGCCAGCGCCTGCGCCGCTGGTCGCCTTGGCAAGCTCGCCAGCCTCGACGACGGTAACGTCAGCGCCTGCCTTCAGCAAATGATAGGCCGTGCAGCAGCCGATGATGCCGCCACCGACGACGACAATCCGTTCGCGCTTTGCATTCGTGGTCATGATGTTCTCCCCTCTTGCCGACTGCTCAGGCGGCCGGATGCACGTATTTGTCGAGCCAGCACAGGATGCGGGCAGCACTGTCGAGATATTCGGGGTAGCTGCGCATGCTGTGCCCGGCATTGGGATAGATGACGAGCTCGGCAGGCGAGCCGGACCTGACGGCCGCGAAGTAGCACTCCTCCGCCTGGCCGGGCGGCGTGCTGCGATCGATGCCGCCGGCCATCACCAGCGTCGGCACCTTCTTCCTGTGCTTGAAGAAGGCCGGGCTGCGCTCGAAATAGGCGCCAGCCTCCGCCCAGGGCGAGGCGTCGAGCATGATCTCATCAAATTCGGGGATCTGCGTCGTGCGGTGCTGGCTGTACCAATTGCCGACCGGCGACATGGGGATCGCCGCGGCGAAGCGCTCGCTCTGCGACGGCAACCAGGCCGACATGAAGCCGCCATAGCTCGATCCCGCAACGGCGACCTTCGCGTCATCCGCCCAACCTTTGGCAACCAGGGCATCGACGCCGCTGATGATGTCGAGCACATCGGCACCGCCCATGTCGCCCTTGACCGCACGGGCGAAGGCGTCGCCCCTGCCGGTGCTGCCGCGAGGGTTGGGAAAGAAAATCGTCCACCCCTGCTTCACCAGCATCGGCGCAGCACGCGTCCGCCCCATCCAGTGATTGCCATGGGCGGAAATCGGTCCGCCGTGAACGTCCACAAGTAGCGGTGTCGGCCCGTTGACATTGCGGGGGCGGACCACCCAGCCCTGCATCTCCAGGCCATCGGGCGCTGTCCAGCTGAATGGCTCGACGGTGCCGCAAGACGACATTGCCTGCGCTGCGCCAGGCGCAGCCAGCGTTGCCACCTCGCGCACACCGCCGGCGGACGCTTCTGCCAGGAACGGCGCCCGCGAATAGGCTTCCCCCAGAAACAGGGAACCGGTTTCGCCTGTCGGATATGAGGTCGGGACCCATTCGACATGGGAGAAATCTTTCGAAGCCCAGCTTTCGGTCGCCACCGGGCGCCGGAGATCATAGTCACCGGCAAGCACTTCGTGGCCACGGAGGCCCGCAAAATGGATGACGGCGGGCGAACGCCACTCGATCGAGGTGACGTCAGCGCCCAAGCTTTCCAGCACCTCGAGCGCCCCACTGCGTGGGTCGAGCAGGCAGAGCTGGCCATAGACGATGCCGCGGTCGCTGCAGAAGGCTTTGACAAATGCGACCTTGCCGCCATCGGGCGCGGCCTTGACACAGCCGATCTGGTCGGCCGGCCTGTACATCGTCGTCGCAGCGCCAGAGGTTGCATCGACGAGGGAAAGAACCGCCCGATACCAGCTGCCCTCGCTGTGATGGTCGCTTGATATCGCCGCAATCGAACCGTTGCCGCACCAGCTGGCTTCCCACACGTTCAAGGGCGCCGCCGTCAGCTGGCGCGGTGTGCCCTCGCCATCCCAGGTCCAGATCGTGCGCCACAGTTCGCCGCCTTCGTCGGAGCGGACTTCCGGGATCCAGGCCGGCGCGCTCGACTTCTGCTTCTGCGCAAAACCGCCATGGATTCCGGCGAGGTCGGCGGCCGTACCCGCCACCACCATCAGAAGCCTCGATCCGTCCGCCGCCCAGTCGATCTGCTCGATCCGCCCGGCGACGGTTTGCGCCTTCAAGCGGCGGCCGTCCGACCAGATCTCGATCCGGTCGGCAGCGGCATCGTCGCCGGCACATGCCACGGCCAGTTCGTTGCCTGCGGGAGACAGCCTTATCTGACGGGTTTCCCGTTCGTTCAGGCGCTCGACCGCGCCGCCGCTGCGTGCAACGCGGCAAAGGCGATTGCTCACACCATCTTCGAAACCGCGCTCGAAACTCTGGCCGATGAAGTGGAGATGGGGAACATTCTCATGCCCGCACAGCGCACGGCCGTTGAATATGTGCCCGCCCGGCGCAAGCAGGGCTTCGTACAATTTCAAGGTCGCCGTGAATTCGGGCGACGAACGGAGATCTCGCTCCATGGGCTCTCCTCCAAGGGCCGCTTCGGCACACGCCGGACGCACCTCTTGCGCACCGGCACACGTGGTGCGCCGGCTGGAAAATCCATGAGCTTGGCGAGGTTGCCTCTGCGTTAGGCGGTAACATTACAGGCAATGTCGCGCCTGTCTAGACATAGATGTACATTTCTATGCCATAAAAGTCCGGCGTCTCCGACATGACGAAAAATCCGCTGCCAAGCACCCGGCGCTGACCGTATAAGGATCAAAAAGGGGAAGACGGACCATGCCAGAAAAAGAACGGAAGGCAGCCGCTTCGGAGGAGGACATGAAGCCGGCTGAAGAAGCTTCGATCGACGGATCGTCGCGGACGTCGAAGCAGGACTGGCTCGACCTGGCGATCAAGACGCTGATCGAGGACGGCATCGACCAGGTGAAGATTCAGGTCATGGCCAGGAAGCTGGACGTCTCCCGCTCCAGTTTCTACTGGTTCTTCGAGAGTCTGGGCGACTTGCACGAACAGCTGCTGCAGAACTGGCTGCGCAGTAACACCGATCCCGTGGTCGACCATGCATTGAGGCCGGCACCGAGTATCAACCGCGCCATCCTCAACGTCTTCCAGTGCTGGATCGACGACCGCCTGTTCGACCCACAGCTCGACATTGCCGTGCGCATCTGGGCGCGACGCGATCCCTCGATCCGAGCCGTCATCGACGAGGCCGACAAGCGCCGCATCGAGGCGATCACGGCCATGTACCAACGCTACGGCTATGACGAAGAGAACGCCTTCATCCGTGCACGCGTGCTCTATTTCATGCAGATCGGTCACTATACGCTCGATGTCGACGAAGCACTCGACGTCAGGGTCTCGCATGTGCCGGCCTATCTGCTGGCCTTCAGCGGCCAGGACGCCGAGCCCGAAGACATTGCGGCCTTCGACGAATTCGTCGCCCGCCTGACCAAGTCGAGGGTCTGATCTGACCCTAGCCTCAGTCGCTCCTGCGGCACTGGCAAGTGGCGCGACGTGGCAATTGCGGCTAGATCGGAAACCTCATCATGTTGCCTGGGGGCGGCATGGTGACTCGCGGCGGCACCTGCGGGCGCCGCTTTTTGTTGCAGACGACGCCCTGTGGCGTCACAGACTTAGAGAGGAGACCATGCCTACCGGCGATGGCAGTAGTAGCTGGACCGATATTGTTGGAATCATATCAGTTCTCGTTTTGGTGGCCGCGAATGGATTTTTCGTCGCGGCTGAATTTTCACTCGTAGCCGTCCGAAAAAGTCGCGTGGCCGAACTCGTCGCTGCAGGACGGGCCAACGCGACAGCCCTGCAGCGGGCCCTGGACAATCTCGACGCAAATCTCGCGGCAACGCAGCTCGGCATCACGATCTCCTCGCTGGCTCTGGGCTGGGTCGGAGAGCCGGCGCTCGCGCACCTCATCGAACCTCTTTTGAAGGCCCTGCCTGCTTCGCTTGCCGTTGCAGGCTCGCACATCATTGCGGTCGTCATCTCGTTCATCATCATCACCACGCTGCACATCGTGTTGGGCGAGCTCGCCCCGAAAAGCCTGGCGCTGCAGAGGAGCGAAGCCACAGCACTTCGGATCGTCCGGCCACTGGGGCTGTTCCTCACGGTTCTGCATCCGGCAATCGTGACCCTCAACGGACTTGGCAACCTGGTGCTTCGGCTCTGTGGCCTGCGCCCGGGAGGTGGCGAGGGAGCTCTGCATTCGCCGGAAGAGCTGAAGCTCCTGGTTCGGGCCAGCCAGGAGGCGGGGATTCTGCACGAAGCCCAGCAGGACCTCGTCGTCCGCGTGCTCAACATCGGCGAGCGACGGATCGGCGACATCATGACGCCGCGCCCGCATGTGGAATGGGTCGACATCGACGATGGCAGCGATGCCATGCTGCGCACCATCCGCTCCTGCCGACACCAGCAGATGCTCGTCGGGCGCGGCACCATCGACGAACCGATCGGGATGATCCTCAAGAAGGATCTTCTCGACCAGCTTCTCGAGGGACAGCAGCCCGAGCTGACAGGCATCATCCGCCAGCCGCTTCTGGTCCATGAGGCGATGACGGTGTTCAAGGTGCTGGAGCAGTTCAAGCGGGCGCCGGTCAGGCTGGCCATGGTCGTCGACGAATATGGACGGCTCGAGGGGATAGTCACCCAGACCGACCTTCTGGAGGCGATCACCGGCGACCTTGCCGACATCGAAGGCGACGAACCAGATGTGGTCGAGCGCGAAGACGGCTCACTGCTCATCGAGGGCACAATGCCTGCGCACGAGGCATTCGAGCGTCTCAGGCTGCGAGAGCGGCCCGCCGACGACGGCTTCCACACCATCGCCGGTTTCGTGCTCGCCCAACTCGGCCACTTGCCCGGCGTCGGCGAGGCCTTCGTCTATGAACACTGGCGCTTCGAGGTCGTCGACATGGACGGACACCGGATCGACAAGCTGCTGGTGTCAAGGACCGATGTCCACGAGGTCGCAGAACCTCGCATCTAAAGGACACCAATTGCACGAGCCGGGACAGCAGTCCCGGCTCGTGCAGCACTCTTCAGACGATCATCTGAAGCCGAAGATCAGAATGCGCTGGCCTCCCTGGGCGCCTCCAACCCCATGATGGCGGGGTAGTTCCCCGGATCGAAGCGGCGATAGAGCAATGCTGTCGCGGCCACGCATGCAAGGTGCATGACCCAGCCGCTGGCGAAGCTTCCGGTCCAACCGTGGAGCAGCGCCATAGCGAACGGTCCGAAGGCAGCGATCAGGAAACCGCCGCCCTGCATCAACGCCGCAAGCGCGCCGGCCTGATCCGGGCTTGGCAGATGGTCGAGGGCGGTGACGATGGCGAGTGCGAAACTGCCGCCGAGGCCTGCCCCGCAGATGCCCGCCCAGAAGGCAGGTGCCGTCGCCGGCAAAAAGGCAAGCCCGGCAAAGCCTGCCGCCTGCATGGCCAAAGCAAGCAGCAGCCACGGCCGCCGGTCGTTACAGCGGCGCGCCAGAAGCGGCAGGCCAAGGGCTGCAACCGCCTGACACAGGGCCATGACCGCGACGAGGTTGCCGCTGGCCGCACTGCTCCAGTCCTGAGCCTGATAATAGGGCGCAAGCCAGGCCACCATCGAGGAATAACCTGCGTTGACGAGCCCGAAGGCGGCCATCAGCGCCCATGTTCGCGGACGCCTGAGCAAAAGCCCCGTCACGGCTCGGTCCGGCCGCGCAGCCTTGCTGTCGGCAAGGACGCGAAAGGAAATGGCCAGCGCCACGGCGACCGGAACCGCCAACCAGGCCAGTGCCGCCCGCCAGCTGTAGCCCGCACCGACCAGCACCGGCATCAATCGCGCGCCAAAGGCTCCGCCAGCCATGATCATCGCCGAATAGAGGCCGGTGACCACAGCGACGCTGGCCGGAAACCGCTGTTTGATGATGCCGGGAAATACCGCCTGGATGAACGCCACGCCTGCCCCGCACAGGGCCGCAGTAAGGACAAGGGCGAGACCGCCGGTGGCCCCGAGGCGCAGGAGCGAGCCGAGCATCAGCAGCACCAATGCCGCGAGCAGACCGCGGCGCGTGCCGACCGCAGCCTGTATGCCGGGTGAAACGAAGGCGCCGACGCCCATCAGGAACATCGGCAGCAAGGTCAGCATCGCAAGCCCGCCATAGCCGAGTCCCGTGTCGGCAACGATGTCGGTCAAAAGCGGCCCGGGTGCGGCCAGGAACGGGCGCAGATTGATGCCGATCAGCACGACCAGGCCCAACATTGCCCATTGCCGGCCGCTGCCGGGCTCGACGTCCTGCTGCCGCATCATCCCGGCCTAGCTCGCCTGCGCCATACGCGCCTGCCAGGCGCGATAGAGATGGCTCTGCTCCTCGCCTTCACGGGGGCGATGGCTGATCGAGGCCCAGGCCTGCCGGTCAAGCGGCTGCGACAGCTCCTCGGCAATGGCGGCCGTGGACAGGCCGAAGGGCTCTGCCTGCTCGTTGGAATAGGCGAAGGCGATCTCCGTGACGCCGGCCATGCGCATGGCGGCCAAACACATCGGGCATGGCTGGCCGCTGGCATAGACGGCGCAGCCATCAAGGCGCGGCGACTGCAATGCCTTGCCCGCCGCCCGCAGCGCCATAAGCTCGGCATGAGCGGTGGGGTCGCAGTCGGCCTGCATGCTGTTGACGCCGCGCGCGATCACCTCGCCGCCCTTGACGACGACGGCGCCGAACGGCCGGCCGCCCTGCTCGACATTGGCAAAGGCGAGCGCCACCGCCTCGTCGAGGAACCTTTCGACGTCGCTCATTTCGCGCCAGCCTTTTCCAGTAACTGGACCATTTCGCGGTAGCCATGGGCGCGAGCGTGCTGCAAGGGCGTCACCCCATCCTTGTCGGCAAGGTTCACATTGGCGCCAGCGTCGATGAGCAGCTTGACGATCTCCGTGTGCCGCCCCCCGCCATTGCCGAGGATGATCGCCTCGAGCAGTGCGGTCCAGCCGAGATTGTTGACGTGGTCGACATCGATGCCAGCCGCGATCAGCGTCTTCACCGTATCGACATGACCGCGCTCGGACGCCGGAATGAGTGCGGTGCCGCCATAGCGGTTGGTGCTCTTGAGGTCGGCCCCATGTGCCAGCGTCAATTTGAGGATGTCGAGATGGCCGCGCGCGCCAGCGTAGAGATAGGGGCTGTCGTTGATGTTGTCCTTGGCGTTGACGTCGGCACCAGCCACGATTAGCGCCGTTGCGGCGTTGACCTTGTTGGCGATGGTCGCGACCAGCAGCGCCGTCTGGCCGTTCTGGTCCCTGGCGTCGATCGCAGCACCCTTTGCCAGAAGCGCCTTGATTGCGGAAGCGTCATCGTTGGCGGCAGCAATGTGGAGTTCGGTCTGCATGGATTGTCCTGCGGCGGAGAGAGGAGCGAAAACGAGGAGGCAAAGGACGAAGAAACTGCGGATCATCAGGCACCTCCTGGTTTGTCGCCGGCGAGCCCCGGAGCGGAGCCGGCTGGATGAAGAAGAGACCTGTCGGCCGGGATTGTCGATGGTCGGGCGGATGCAGCGGACTTCAGACGCAGCCGCATGAGGCTCACAGCGGCGCCGACGCCTGCGAAGACGGCACCGAACCAAAGGGCAGACATCGCGCCCTCCTGTCCGAAGATGTTGAACAAGGCAGCAACGAGTGCCGCACCCATGGATTGGCCGAGCACTCCGATGACGCTCGATGTGCCCCCTGCACCGCCGCTGCGCTCGCGTGGTACGGCCATCATGATGGCGCGCATATTGGGCGACTGGAAAAAACCGAAGCCGGCGCCACCGACGGCCATCCGCCAGGCAATTTCGACCGCATCGGGATGCGGCGGCAACGTGGCGAGGAGCACGAGCCCCGCGCTCATGACGGCAAGGCCCATCCCGCCAAGGATGCCGGCCGGAATGCGGTCGGAAAGCCGACCTGCCAAGGGTGCTGCCAGCGCGACCATCGCCGGCCAGGGCGTCAGAAGGAAGCCCGTCTCGACCTGAGAAAAGCCGAACCGCATCTGGAACATGAATGGCAGCGACACGAAGGTGAGTGCTTGGGCCATGAATGAAAAGAACGACGTCAGCACCGAAAAGGCAAACATCGGCCGCCGCAAGAGGTCGACCGCCAGCATCGGCGCCGGGCTGGCGGACTGTCGTTTCAGCAGCATCAGCAGCGCGGTGAGCGCAACCGCAGCACTGACCGCGACGGCTGCAATGGACGCGCCTTGCGCCGCGGCGTTGAGCGTGACGACGGTGACGGTGAGGAAAAGCGCGCACAGCAGGGCAGCGAGCCCGTCGAAACGCCAGCCGTTGCGGGGCGTGGCGGGCAGCGCATAGATACCCATCACGATGCCCAGCGCACCCAGCGGCACGTTGATGAGGAACAGCCAGTGCCAGGTCGAGAGGCTGAGAATCGCCGATGCGACGGACGGGCCGGCGGCGAAGGACAGGGCCACGACCAGGGCGTTCAGCCCCATGCCGCGCCCAAGCAAGTGCTGGGGAAAGATGAAGCGCATCATCGCCAGGCCAATGCCGAGGATGCCCGCTGCGCTCATGCCCTGGATGACGCGCCCGACGATGAGCCACTCGAAAGACGGCGCGAGGCCGCAGATCAGCGAGGCCAGGGAAAACAGGACAAGCCCGCACATCGAGACGCGTCGCAGGCCGATGATTTCACCAAGGGCGGCGGCAGGCAGCAGCGAACCGATCATCGCCAGCTGATAGGCGCTGACGATCCAGATCGACTGCGCGTCCGTCGCATGCAGATCGCGCGCGATCGTCGGCAGCGCGGTGTTGGCAATGGCCGTATCGAGATTGGCCATGCAGACATTCATCAGCACGGCGGCGGTGGCGATGGCACGCTCGCGAACGGGAAGGCCTTCGCCCGAAGCCGGAACCTGCTGAAGTCGAAATGCAAACACGAAACTGCCTTTGGCGCGCGCCGCGGATCTAACCGGCCGCCAGCCGACGGGCCGACGGCGACCTGAAGCTGGTTAGCGCTTGCATCAGTCATGCGCAAATTAGATATTCAGATAAAGAACATGCACATCATCGATGGATAACATGCTTGATCCACGCCTGCTGCGCGCCTTTGTGACGATTGCAGACACCGGAAGCTTCACGACGGCCGCCGACCGGCTGCACATGACCCAGTCAACGATCAGTCAGCAGGTCGCGCGCCTCGAGGAGGCGATCGGCCGGCCGCTGATCGACCGGGCGGCGCGGCCTGTGCAACTGACCGCAACCGGTGAACGGCTGCTTGGGCACGCCCGGCGCATCCTGGCCCTGCAGAGCGAGGCCGTAACGCTGCTGGCCGATACAGCCGGCACGGCGTCGGTGCGCATCGGTATGCCAGACGACATCGCAACGACGGAGATGACGCGCATGTTTGCCGCCTTCTCGAAGAGGCACAGGGAGGTCCGGCTCGACGTGACGACCGGCCTCAGCATCGACCTTACCAAACGTTATCGCGGCGGCGAGTTCGACATCGTGGTGGTCAAGGAAGGAGCACCGAGTTCCGACCATCTCGCGGCGTATCCCGAACCCATCGCCTGGTATGCGGCTGAAGATATCGACTGGTCGGATCCGGTGCCGCTGGTGACCTTCCCGCCGGGCGGGCTTTATCGCGACGCCATGTTCGAGCGCATCGAACGCGAGCGCAAACGCTGGTATGTCGCCTTCACCAGCAGCAGCCTCGGCAGCGTGCTCTCGGCGGTGGAGGCCGGACTTGGCCTGTCGCTGCTCCCATCTGGCACGACACGCGGCCGGCAGGTGCGTCAGTTCACCGAATTCGGCACCCACCCCGCCATGGTGGTGTCGCTCTATTCCTGGGAGGCTGGCGGTATCGTCGGCGAACTCGCAGCCGAAATGCAGCTGGCGCTCAAGGCGCGTTTCGGCGCCACCTGATCCGGAAACCGACATGCGGCGCGACGACCATTCCATGGCGGTCTTGCGAGCGACGGATTTCGGCCCGCTGCCCGTACAAGCTTCAGAACACAGATGATGGCACCTTTCACGGGGGTTCCGTCATCCGTTTCGGCGCGTCGGCTCTCCGCGGCCGGCACACGCCCTATATGAAATGGAAACGAGGATCGCGGGCTGCCGGGCTTGACGACACATGATCCAGACGAGGCGCTTCTGGCGCAGGTGGCGGAAGGCGACGACCATGCCGTGCGCGCCATGGTCGCACGCAAGCTGCCCCGGCTGCTGGGGCTTGCCACACGCATGCTCGGCGACCGCAGCGAGGCCGAGGACGTCGCCCAGGAGACCTTTCTCCGACTATGGCGCCAGGCGCCCGCCTGGCGGCGCGGCGAGGCGCGCCTCGACACCTGGCTCTATCGCGTCGCCCTCAACCTGTGCACCGACCGGCTGCGCAAGCGACGCGAAACCTATGTCGCCGAACCGCCCGAACAGACCGATCCCGACGCAGACCCCGCTCGCGGACTGGCCGAGACCGAGCGCAACGATGCCGTTCAGGCGGCGCTCGACGCCCTGCCCGACCGGCAGCGCGAGGCGATCGTGCTGCAATACTATCAAGAGCTTTCCAACATCGAGGCCGCTGCCGTCATGGGCATCGGCGTCGAGGCGCTGGAAAGCCTGCTCTCTCGCGCGCGCCGTGCCTTGCGTGCGCGCCTTGCCGGACAACGGACATGAGTGACATGACCCTTGAGCGCTTCACCGAAATCCTTGACGCCTACGGCGCCGATCCGGCGCGCTGGCCGGAAGGCGAGCGCGCTGCCGCCACGGCCTTTGCCGAGGCCCGGCAGGATCTTGCCGATCCCGTGCTTGCCCAGGCGGCATCCCTCGATAGCGCCCTTGGCGGCCATGCCCTGCCGACCGCAAGCGATGCGCTTGCCGAGAAGATCGCGGGTTCGGCCCGCATGCGAAACCGGACGAAACAGCGGGATTGGCGTGGCCTGATCTGGCGCGGTCTGGGCTTTGCCGGCGTCACCTTGGCCGGAGCCACCGCCGGCGCGCTGCTGGTGGCGACGCTGATGCCGATGAGCATGCCCGGCGACGAAGACCACGTCATCACCGCCTTCGACAGCGCCTTCTGAGGAGCAGGGAAATGTCCGAACGCTCGAAACGACTGCTCCTCGCCGCCTCACTGGCGCTCAATGTGTTCTTCATCGGCGCTGCCGCCGGCGGCGGCTACATGTGGTTCCAGTCCGGGCAAAGCCTTCGCGCCGGCCAGCCGCTGGCATCAGCGGCGCGCTACCTGACGCCTGAGCAACGCCAGGCATTCCGGCAGGCGCTTCAGGCGGCGCGGCGCGACAGCCGGGAAGACATCCAGACAGGTCAGGCAAGCCGAGCGCTTCTGGCGCAACTGCTCGACGAACCACAGATCGACCGCGCCGCCATCGACGCATCGCTTGCAGCGACCAGGGCAGCCGACATTGCCGCGCGCACGCGCATCGAGACCGTCATCGTCGACTTCGCCGCAAAGCTGAGCGTCGCCGACCGCACCAAGCTGGTCGACGGGCTGGAGGAGCGCGGCCAGATGCTGCGCGGCGTCAGGAAAAACTGAGGCCTATCCGACGGATCGGCCGGCCTCCTCCGTTCAATGGCGCACGACCATGAAATGCGGAGGCCGCTCGTGACCACGCCCGCCCAGCCGCTCGCTCTGGCGATCGCACAGAACCGCTTCGGCCTCGGCGCCCGCGCAGGCGACGCCATTTCCGCCGAGCCGAAGCAATGGCTCAATGACCAGTTGGATCGTTTCCAGCCGGCGCCTGCCACATCCACCGATCTGCGCAAGACGCCCGATATCATCGCTGAATATTCCGAGGATCGCGCCGAACTGCGCGACCTCAGCGAGGCCGACCGCATGGAAGCGCGCAAGAAAATGCGCCAGGCCGGCCGCAAGCTCTACCAGGACGAAGTCAACCAGCGCGCGCTGTCGGCGACCACGACCGACACGCCCTTCGTCGAGCGGCTGGTGCATTTCTGGTCGAACCATTTCGCCGTTTCGGTCGAAAAGCCCCAGGTCACGGTGCTGGCCGGCGCCTTCGAACGCGAGGCCATCCGCCCGCATGTGCTCGGCCGCTTTGAGGATATGGCGCTGGCGGTCGAGCAGCATCCGGCGATGCTGTTCTTCCTCGACCAGGTCCGTGCCACCGGACCGAACAGCATGAGGGCACAGCGGGCGCAGGAGAACAACGCCGCGCGCAGGCCCGGCTTCAACGAGAACCTTGCCCGCGAGATCATGGAGCTGCACACGGTCGGCGTGCGCACCGGCTACACCCAGCAGGACGTCACCGAATTCGCCAAGGCGATGACCGGCTGGACTGTCGACGGGATCGGCGGCAGCGCTCAGGCGGACGAGCCTGGCGCCTTCCTGTTCCGGCCCGGCATGCACGAACCCGGCAGCCGTGTGGTCATGGGCAAGTCATACGCCCAGAAGGGCGAACGCCAGGCGGAGGCGATCATCCATGACCTGACGGCCTCCGAGGCCACCGCCACCCACATCGCCACCAAGCTCGCACGCCATTTCGCCGCCGACGATCCGCCGGCAGAGCTGGTCGGCACGCTCAAGCAGGCATTCGTCCGGTCGCGCGGCGATCTGCCGACGGTCTATCGCGCCCTGATCGACGCGCCGCAGGCCTGGCAAGCCGATGCCCGCAAGTTCAAGAGCCCGTGGGAATGGACGGTATCTGCCCTGCGCGCGCTCGGCCCGCACGAACTCGACGGACTGAACGTCGTCCAGCTGACCAACCAGCTCGGCCAGCCTGTCTGGCGGCCGGGCTCGCCCGCCGGCTATGACGACGTCGCCGCCAGTTGGGCAGCCCCCGATGCGCTGGTGCGCCGTGTCGAGACGGCACAGCGCCTAGCGCGCATAGCCGACAGCTCGACCGACGCGCGAGCGCTTGCCGGCGAGGTGCTCGGCAGCGCGCTGTCGGATGCCAGCCGCACCCAGATCGAGCGCGCCGAATCGCCCCAGACCGCACTTGCGCTGCTTCTGGTCGCCCCCGAATTCCAGAGGAGATGAGCCATGATCCACCGCCGCCAGTTCCTGACCTCGGCAACCTTGGGTGCTGCCGCGCTGCTGATCGCGCCGCGCCTGGTCTTCGCCAATGTCCAGAGCGAGCGCCGCTTCGTCTTCATCATCCAGCGCGGCGCGGCCGACGGGCTTGAGACGGTCATTCCCTATGGCGACCCTGCGCTCGACGGCTTACGCGGCCAGCTGGCGCTCGACACCGCAAGCCTGCACAAACTCGACGGCATGTTCGGCCTGCATCCATCGCTCGAGCGGTTGGCGGGGCTCTATGGCGACAAGCAGGCGCTGTTCGTGCAGGCCGTCGCCTCGCCCTATCGCGAGCGCTCGCATTTCGACGGCCAGAACGTTCTGGAAAGCGGCGGCTCGAGCCCCTACGAATTCAAGGATGGCTGGCTGAACCGCCTGGCGACGCTCCTGCCCAAATCCAAGGAGGAGGCGATCGCGTTTGCGCCGACCATTCCGCTGGCGCTGCGCGGTGCCGCCCCGGTCTCGTCCTATGCGCCTTCAGCGCTACCGGAGGCGCCCGACGATCTGTTGATGCGTGTCGGCGCGCTTTATGACGCCGACCCCGAGCTGCACAAATTGTGGAGCCGGGCCATGGAAACGCGTGGCCTCGCCACCGACGCCCAGGCGCGCCAGGATCCGGCAGGCGTCGGCAAGACGGCGGGCGAATTCCTTGCCCGGCCAGACGGTCCGCGCATCGCCATGATCGAAACCGGCGGCTGGGACACGCACAGCGCCCAGAAGGGCCGGCTCGCCGCGCAGCTGCGCGGCCTGGATACGCTTATTGGCGCAATGAAGGACCAGCTCGGCGACGCCTGGAACCAGACGACGGTGCTGGTGGCGACAGAGTTCGGGCGCACCGCCGCCGCCAACGGCACCGGCGGCACCGACCACGGCACCGCCTCGTCTGCGATGCTGATCGGCGGCGCGGTCAAGGGCGGACGGGTGCTGGCCGACTGGCCGGGTCTAGCGCAGGCAGCGCTCTACCAGGGTCGCGACCTCGCGCCCACGCTCGACCTCGACACACTGATCGCAACCGTGGCCGCTGAAAGCCTGCGCCTCGATCCAGTGCTGACCATGCGCACCCTGTTCCCCGACCGCCCGATCAACAAGGGCTTGAATGGACTGGTCGCGGCCTGACCGCAGCGCCATCATTTGACGCCAGCTCGAATTGCTACGTCAGCCTGTCGAGTTCCTGGCGCTGGCGGTGCATTTCGAGGAAGACGCGGTAGTCATGGTCAAAGCGGTGCCTCGCGGCAGGATTGGGCAGGCGCTGGTGACCTTGCTGGCGCATCGCCGTGCAGGCGCTGGCCAAATCCGGATAGTGGCCGGCGGCGGTGGCGGCGATCATGGCCGTGCCCAAAAGCATGGCATCCCCGCCCGAGGGCTCGACGACGGTGCAGCCGGTGGCGTCGGCATAAAGCTCCATCAGAAGTGGATTGCGGGTGTGGCCGCCGGTGACGTGCAACGTGTCGATGCCGTAGCCATTGGCGTTCAGGGCATCGAGCACATGGCGGATGCCGAGCGCGATCGCCACCGCCGTACGCCAGTAAAGCCGGCAGAGGCTGTCGAAGGAGGCGTCAAGCGTGAGGCCGCTAATGACGCCGACAGCATGCGGGTCGGCCAGTGGAGAGCGGTTGCCGTGGAAGTCGGGCAGCACATGCAGTCGTCCGGCAAGGTCCAGGCCCTCGATGGCGCGCAGCTGCATGATGCGGTCGGTGATGCGCCGATGCGTTTCGGCGGTCGGCTCGCCGCCCTGGCCGTGCCAGCGGATGACGTGGTCGAGCAGCGCCCCGGTGGCCGACTGGCCGCCTTCGCTCAGCCACAGGCCCGGTAGCGGTGCTCCATAATAGGGTCCCCAGATGCCGGACGCGGCGCGGGGCTCGCGCGACATGGCCATGACGCAGCTCGACGTTCCCGCGATGAGCGCCATGTGCCGGTCGACGTCAGGCAGGCCGCCGACGACGCCGAGCGCGCCGGCAAAGGCGTCGATCACACCGGCGCCGACACGGCATGCTGAGGTCAATCCCAGTTGCTCGACCGCCTGTTCCGTGAGTGGACCGAGGTCGGTCCCAACAGGGCTGGCGCGGTCAGGCAGGGCGGCGTGCTCGAACATGTCGGCAAGGCCGACGGCGGCGAAGAAATCCGGCCGCCAGGCCGCGCGCTCATGGGCGAGATAGGTCCATTTGGCGGTCAAGGTGCATTGCGAGCGCGCCAGCGACCCGCTTGCCTTGCAGGTCAGGAAGTCGGCGAGGTCGAACAGCCTGCCGGTTCGCGCCCAAGTCTCGGGCAGGTGGCGCTTCACCCACATCAGCTTGGGTGTCGTCATCTCCGGCGACATGACGCCGCCGACAAATTTCAGGACCTCGTGGCCGGTCGCCGTGCATTCGTCGGCTTCGGCCAGAGCGCGATGGTCGAGCCAGACGATGGTGTCCCATCTGCTCTGGCCATTACGGGACACGGAGACCTGTTCGCCTTCCCGGCCACGAAAGACGGTGGAACAGGTGGCATCGAAGCTGATGCCCGATATTGCGTCAGCGGCAGCTCCCGAAGCAGCGCGGGCAGCCTGCACCGATGCGCAGACGGCCGACCAGATGTCTTCGGAATCGTGCTCGGCATGTCCCTCGGCAGACCGGTTCATGGCGATGGGCCGTTCGGCCCGGCCAAGCAGCACACCGCTGCGATCGAAGATGCCGGCGCGGGCGCTGGCGGTGCCGACGTCGACGGCGCAGAGATAATGCGCCATCAGCAGCGCCCCGCGAAACGACGCAGGCAAGGGCATGCCGACCGGATTTCTGTTGTGACGGGTTCTGCATGCGAGACCATGGCGCGCAGTCTATATGCGCGTCCTGGGCAATTCCAGCCGGCAGCAGCTGACCTGGCCTGGCTCAGAGCGTCCCGTCCAGATAGCGGGTCAGCGTCTCCTTGGCTCCAACTTTCCAGACGGTGTCGAGATTGTGGGCAAAGGCTTGCGCGAAATCAGGGGACCGGCCGACGTCGCCATAGATGTCCTCCATCTCGAGCCAGGCCTGCGGGGTTGCCTTCGCCATCTTGGCCGTCGCCTGCATGCGATCCCAGTTGGGGTCGTTCGGCTCGATGACGGCGCCAGAATCGGTGACCCCGAAACAGTATCGGCACCAGAACGCGCTTTCGAGCGCTAGCCCCGATATGCCGGCGCCCGCCTTCAGCCGATCGGCGATGGTCGGGATGATAAATTTGGGTTGCCGGTTCGAGCCGTCGAGGCAGAGCCGGCGCACGGTGTCGCCGATCTTGGGATTGGAGAAGCGCCGCTCGATCAGCTGGCAATAGTCCTCCAGCACGACATCGGGCACCGGCGGCACGGTCGGCATGATCTCCTCGCGCTCGAGCTTGGCGAGGAAGGCGCTGACCAGCGGGTGCTGCATCGCCTCGTGAACGAAGTGGATGTCCATCAATCCCGCCGGATAGGCGATGGTGGCGTGGCCGCCATTGAGGATCCTGATCTTCATCAGCTCGAAGGGTGCTACCTCGTGCACGAACTGGACGCCCGCCTTTTCGAGCGCTGGTCGGCCATCGGTGAAACGATCCTCCATCACCCATTGCCTGAACGGCTCGCAGAACACAGGCCAACTGTCTTCCATGCCGAACTGCTCGGTCAGAATCGTGCGCTCGCGGTCGGTGGTCGCAGGCGTGATGCGATCAACCATGCTGTTGGGAAAAGTGACATGTTCGCTGACCCAGTCGGCAAATGTTTCGTCGACGAGCCGTGCCAGGCCGATCACGGCGTCCGCAGCGACCCGGCCATTGTGGGGGATGTTGTCGCAGGACATGACGGTGAAAGGCACCGTGCCTTCGTCGCGTCGGCGCATCAGGCCGGCGAGGATCAGCCCGAACACCGTCTTTGGCGCCGTGATGTTCTCGGCGTCGGCGGTGATCTGGGGATGGGTCGGGTTGAAGACACCTGAGGCGGGATCGATGAAATAGCCGCCTTCGGTGATCGTCAGCGAGACGATGCGGATCGACGGATCGGCCAGGCTATCGATGATGGCCGCGGTGTCGCCCGGCTTGATGAAGTCGACCATGGCGCCGGTGACGCGCGCGCTCATATGGCCGCTGTCCTGCTCGACGACTGTCGTCAGCCAGTCCTGCGCCATCAACTTTTGACGACCGGCCTCCTCGGCGTCGAACACGCCGGCCCCGACGATGGCCCAATCATGGTCGAGCTCAGCGCCAAACAGCTCATCGAGATAGACCGCCTGGTGCGAACGGTGAAAATTGCCGACGCCGAAATGGACGATGCCAGCCTTAAGCGATGCGCGGTCGTAGTTCGGACGCGCGACGTTGGCCGGCAGCTGGTCGAGGGTTGCGAGGGAGAGTTTCACGGTCATGGTTCGACGCTTTCTTTTTTGGGCGCGCCGAAGTTCGCGATACCTCCTCCCCTTGCGGGAGGAGGTGGATCGGCGCGCAGCGCCGAGACGGTTGAAAGGGGTTGGAAGACGTGAGACGCCAGCGATCCGCCAACACCCCTCATCCGACCTCGCTCCGCTCGGCCACCTTCTCCCATAAGGGAAGAAGGACAATTCAACTCATCCAGTTGCCGCCATCGACGTTGTAGGTCTGGGCGACGACGTACTCGCTCTCCGGCCCAGCGAGGAAAATCGCCATGCCGACAAGGTCCTGCGCCGTGCCCATGCGGCCGAAGGGGACGGCCTCGCCGACAAGGCGCTTTTTCTCGCCGCGCGGGCGGTTTTCGTATCGGGCGAACAGTTCATCGACATGGTCCCAATGTTCGCCGTCGACCACGCCGGGGGCGATGGCGTTGACGTTGATGCGATGCTTGATGAGGTCGAGCCCGGCCGACTGGGTCAGGCTGATGACGGCCGCCTTGGTGGCGCAATAGACGGCGACGAGCGCCTCGCCGCGCCGGCCGGCCTGGCTTGCCATGTTGATGATCTTGCCGCCCTTGCCGGCCGAGATCATCGACCTCGCCGCCGCCTGCAGCATGAACAGCGTGCCGGCGACATTGACTGAAAACAGCCTGTCGTAACTTGCCCTGCCGATTTCCACGATCGGCGCCAGATCGAACAGCGCCGCGTTGTTGACCAGGATGTCGATGCCGCCGCAGCGGGCTTCGACGGATTTGATCGCGGCCTCTATCGATGCCTGGTCGGTGACATCGAGCCTTACGGCATAAGCGGACGGGCCGATCTCGGCGGCAGTCCTTTCGGCGGCCTCCAGGTTGATGTCGGCGATGGCGACGGTTGCGCCTTCGCCGACATAGGCCTCGGCGAAAACCCGGCCGATGCCGCGCGCGGCGCCTGTTATCAGCGCCGATTTGCCCTGCAACCGTCCGTTCACATCGCTCTCCCTTCGGCGTCGAAGCGATGGACCTTGGCGGGGCTCGGCGTCAGGAAGACCGTCTCGCCGTGATGGACCGCGATCTCGCCGTCGGCGCGGACCGTCAGCGGACCGACATCATCGGCGTGCACATGCAGGAAGGTATCGGAGCCGAGATGCTCGGCAACGCCGACGGTTGCCTTCCATTCGCCTGCAGTCGTCGAAATGCCGAGATGCTCGGGCCGAACGCCGATCGTCGTCGCACCGTGTTTGGCAGCCGCTGCGCCGTTGATGAGGTTCATCTTGGGCGAGCCTATGAAACCCGCGACGAACAGGTTCCTCGGCGACTTGTAGAGTTCCATCGGCGAGCCGACCTGCTCGATGTTGCCGGCGTTGAGCACGACGATCTTGTCGGCCATGGTCATCGCTTCGACCTGGTCGTGGGTGACGTAGATCATGGTGGTCTTGAGCTGGTGGTGAAGCTCGCTGATCTCGAGCCGCATCGTGCCGCGCAAGGCAGCGTCGAGGTTCGACAGCGGCTCGTCGAACAGGAAGGCGGAGGGCTGGCGGACGATGGCGCGGCCGATGGCGACGCGCTGGCGCTGGCCACCCGAGAGCTGGCCCGGCCGGCGCTCGAGATAGTTGGTGAGATTGAGAACGCGCGCCGCATCCTTGACCTTCTTGTCGATGGCAGCAACGTCCTCGCCCGCCATCTTCAGCGGAAAGGCGATGTTCTTGTAGACGCTCATATGCGGGTAGAGCGCATAGGACTGGAACACCATCGCCAGCCGGCGCTTGGCCGGCGCCTCGTCGGTGACGTCGCGGCCGTCGATGCTGATCGTGCCGGCGGAGGTGTCCTCCAGCCCGGCGATCAGCCTGAGCAATGTCGACTTGCCGCAGCCCGAGGGGCCGACGAAGACGACGAACTCGCCGTCTTCGATCTCCAGATCGATGTTGGGGATGATGGTGGTTGCGCCGAAGGACTTCGACACTTTTTTGAGATTGATGTTTCCCATGGTTTCCTCCCGCGGGGTCTACTTCACGGCGCCAAAGGTCAGGCCGCGGACAAGCTGGCGCTGGGAGAACCAGCCCATGATCAGGATCGGTGCGATGGCCAAAGTCGATGCGGCCGACAGCTTGGCCCAGAACAGCCCTTGCGGACTGGAGAACGACGCGATGAAGGCGGTCAGCGGCGCGGCGTTGGTGGTGGTCAGGCGGATGGTCCAGAAGGCCTCGTTCCATGCCAGGATGATGTTTAGCAGCATGGTCGAAGCGATGCCCGGCACCGCCATCGGCGTCAGCACATAGACGATCTCGCCCCAGAGCGTGGCGCCGTCCATGCGCGCGGCTTCAAGGATCTCGCCGGGAATTTCGCGGAAGTAGGTGTAGAGCATCCACACCACGATCGGCAGGTTGATCAGCATCAGCATGACAGTCAGGCCGATGCGGGTATCGAGCAGATGCGTGTCGCGGAAGATCAGGTAGATCGGCACCAGCACGGCGACCGCAGGCATCATCTTGGTGGAGAGCATCCACATCAGGATGTCCTTGGTCCGCTTCGTCGGCGAGAACGCCATCGACCAGGCGGCGGGAATGGCGATCAGCAACGCCAGGATGGTCGAGCCGACGGCGATGATCACCGAATTCAGGAAGAACTTGAAATAGTTGCTCTGCGCCTGGACCTCGGCATAACTCTCCAGCGTGCCCGACGGGATCAGGCTGAAGCCGGCAATCGCTTCGCTCTCCGACTTGAAGCTGGTGATGATGGTGTAGAGGATCGGGAAGAAGATCAGCAAGGCAACCACCCAGGCGGCCACGGTGAAGCCGATCTTGCGTCTGGTCGAGACTGCGCGGGCCATCGGTTCCTCCTCACTTGTCCAGGTTCTTGCCGACGGCGCGCATCAGGAAGAAGGCGACGATGTTGGCAAGGATGACGGCGATGATGCCGCCGGCCGAGGCGCCGCCGACGTCGTAGCCGAGCAGTGCCGTGCGATAGATCAGGAACGGCAGGTTGGTGGAGGCATAGCCCGGGCCGCCATTGGTGGTGACCAGGATCTCGGCGTAGACGCCGAGCAGGAAGATGGTCTGGATCAGGATGACCACCGTGATGGCGCGCGAGATATGCGGAATGGTCAGGTAGATGAAGCGGCTGACGAAGCCCGCACCATCCATCTCGGCGGCTTCCTTCTGCTCGCCATCCAGCGACTGCAGTGCCGTCAACAGGATCAGCGTCGCAAAAGGCAGCCACTGCCAGGCAACGATGATGATGATCGACAGCAGCGGATATTGCGCAAACCAGTCGACGGGCTTGAGCCCAAAGGTCCTGTTGATGTCGGCGAGCACACCGTAGCCGGGGTGCATGATCATGTTCTTCCACACAAGCGCTGCCACCGGCGGCATGACGAAGAACGGTGAAATGACAAGGATGCGCACGATGCCCTGGCCGAACATCGGCTGGTCGAGCAGCAGTGCCAGCGCGATGCCGCCAATGACGGTGATCAGAAGCACCCCGCCGACGATCAGCAGCGTGTTCCAGATCGACTGGAAGAAGGCCGGGTCGGTGTAGAAATACTTGTAGTTGAACAGGCCGGCGAAGCTGACATTGCCTGGATTGAGCAGGTTGTAGTTCTGGAACGAGAACCACAAGGTCATTGCCAGTGGCACGATCATCCAGATGAACAGCAGGATGACGGAAGGCGCCATCATGAAGCGCGCCAGCGTGCGGGTCTGTCGGGTAGCCATGGCGATCACCTCTGCATCAGGGCGGATCGGAAAAGGTGGCCGCCCGACTGGGAAACGGGCGGCCGAGGCTGGGGGAGGTCCCTGCTTATTTGATGTAGCCGGCGCGGGTCATCTCGCGGACCGAGACCTGCTGGGCCTGGGCCAGAGCGTCATCGACCGAGGTCTGGCCGGCTAGTGCCGCCGAGAACAGCTGGCCAACCGTCGTGCCCAATCCCTGGAACTCGGGGATGGCCACGAACTGGACGCCGACATAGGGCACCGGCTTGACGGTGGGCTTGGTCGGGTCGGCCGAATTGATCGAGTCGAGCGTCATCTTGGCGAAGGGTGCCGCCTTCTCATATTCGGGATTGTTGTAGAGCGAGGTACGCGTTCCAGGAGGAACGTTGGCCCAGCCTTCCTTCGAGGCGACGAGGTCGAGATAACCCTTGCCGGTCGCCCAGGCGACGAACTTTTCAGCCGCCGCTGCCTTCTGCGTGCCGGCAGGAATGCCGAGCGACCAGGCCCACAGCCAGTTGCCGCGCTTGCCGAGGCCATTGTCGGGCGCCAGCGCATAGCCAACCTTGTCGGCGACGGTCGAGTTCTTCGGATCGGAGACGAAGGAGGCGGCGACGGTGGCGTCGATCCACATGCCGCACTTGCCTTGCTGGAACAGCGCCAGGTTCTCGTTGAAGCCGTTCGAGGACGCGCCCTGCGGGCCGGCGTCGTTCATCAGCTTAACGTAGAAGTCCAGTGTGTTCTTCCATTCGGGCTGGTCGAACTGCGGCTGCCACTTCTCGTCGAACCAGCGGGCTCCGAAGGAGTTGGACATGGCGGTCAGAAACGCCATGTTCTCGCCCCAGCCAGCCTTGCCGCGCAGGCAGACGCCGTTGATGTCATTGGCGCGGTCGGTCATCTTGCGCGCCGCTTCGCCGATGAACTCCCAGGTCGGTGCCTCAGGCATCTTGAGGCCAGCCTTGTCCATCAGGTCCTTGCGGTACATGACGAAAGAGCTCTCGCCGTAGAAGGGCGCGGCGTAGAGTTTGCCGTCGGCCGAAAGACCGCCGGCGATGGCCGGGATGATGTCGGCTGCGTCATAGTCGGCGCCGAGATTGTCGAGCGGGAGAAGCCACTGCTGCTTGGCCCAGATCGGAACCTCATAGGTGCCGATGGTCATGACGTCGTACTGCCCGCCCTTGGTAGCAATGTCGGTGGTGACACGCTCGCGCAGCACGTTCTCTTCGAGCGTGACCCATTGCAGGTCAATCCCGGGATTCTTGGCTTTGAAGTCGTCCGTCAGCTTCTGCATGCGGATCATGTCGCCATTGTTGACCGTGGCGATGGTGATCGTTTCGGCGTGCGCGGCGAACGCAAGCGCGCTCGCACCACACAGGCCCAGAATGAGCGTGGTCAGTTTCATCGAATTCCTCCCATAAACCAAGGTGAGCATTTGCCTCAGTTGTGGGCAATTATTCATCTCGCATGATTTATGTCAAGCAAGATTCTGGATGCGCCCGATCCGCGGCCGCCCCATGCGGCATCGATTGCCCACGCTTTGGACAACTAGGGTCACCGAAGGACCCGCCCAGATGCTGCGCGCATGGTCGTCGAGACGGCAGGAAAACACCTGCCGTCTTCAGTCGACCGAATTGGAGATGTGGTTTCAGCCCGCCAGCAGGGCTGCCGCGGTGCGCTCGTCGGTGATCAGGCCATTGACGAGCCGGCGGGTTATGGCCGCCAGGATTCCGGGGAGTTTGCGCTCGCCCATGGCAAGCGCCACGACCAGCGAACGCTCGCGCGACGGCAATGGCGCAGAGGCGACACGTTCGTTGGTGATGCCGTCGATCAGCCTGCCATCGCGGTCGAAGGCCCAGCCGACGATCTCGCCGACGGCTCCCGCCCGCTGCAGCGCCTTGAGCTCGGTCTCGGTGATGAAGCCGTCGACGAGCAGCGGCGCCCTGGGACCGAGATCGCCGACGCCGACAAAGGTGACGTCGGCCTGCGCTGCCAGCGCCAAGGTGGGCTGGATAAGCGGCTGGCTGTGCAGCATTTTTCGCTCCTCAGGCGAAGACGCGATGGCCGGCAGCGGCATCGGGAAACTGCGCGCCTTGATGGTGTCGGCCATGGTGAAGATGACGTTGTAGAAGGCGGCCGAGCCGTCGGGCGAGATGTTGCCGGTCAGTGACACCACCTTGTGCTGCGGACACTCCATCGGCGGCAGCTGCTCGATCGCCGCCTTGAGCGTGCGGCCGGTGCCGATGGCCATGACAATCGGCTCCGGATTGCGCAACCATTTCTCAATCTCGACCGCCGCCGCCTGGGCGATGCCGATGGTCGACGAGGTGGAGTCGGGGTCGCTCGGCGTCACCTCGACAAGGTCGAGCGCGAAGCGCGATTTCAGCTTGGCCGCCAGGTCGAGGCAGGAAGCGATGGGGTGGTCGACGCGTACCTTGATCAACCCCTCGGACATGGCCAGCGAGACAAGGCGCTGGGCCGTCTGGCGGGAGATCCCGAGCTTGCTGGCAATCTGGTCCTGGGTGTTGCCGGCCACATAATAGAGCCAGCCGGCACGCGCTGCATCGTCGAGCCTGGGATTGCTGCTTTCGGGCCGGGCACTCATAACGGACGTCTCACCTGTAACTTGCAGCGCCAGTTTCGCAGTATTTTCAAAAATGCGCAATTGCTCAGAATTGAGCATATTTGCCCGACCTGCCGAATAGCAGGAAACCTGTTCGCCACCGGACTCGTATCTGACTGACCGAAGGCAGCCCGATTTTCTACCGCCATCTAACGACCTTGATGCGCGATGGCCCGAATCGGGTGTATTAATGGAATCAGTTCCGGCTGTTCCGCATAAGAAGCCAGCCCGACCCGCTTCACGCGCGATTGCAGCCGACAGTTGAAATGCCGCGTGCATAAATCAGCGTAAATTACCGACGAAGACAGCGGTCATTGCGGCCATGCTGATGGCCTCTTCAACCAGCTGTTCGATATGTCCGCAGCAAATATTCGATCACAAGATTCTGTGACGGAACTTTGCTTGTTCAGGGAAGTTGAGATGTAGGCAAAGAGCTGAAGTTGGCGATCACTCCCGACACCGGCTTCGGCATTGTGAGGGTGCCATGCAAACGCGCGAAACCGACGTCTTCAATCTTTTCTCGGAGATCTACGGCAGTCAGACCACCGAGGAGATGAGCCTCCAGCAATATCTGCTCGCCTGCCGCGAGCAGCCGTCGATGTATGCCACTGCGGCCGAACGGATGGTGGACGCCATCGGCGCCCCCACACTGATCGACACCAGCGCCGACGCAAGGCTCGGGCGCATCTTCGCCAACCGGACCATCAAGATTTATCCGGCCTTTCCCGAATTCTACGGCATGGAAGACACGATCGAACGCATCGTCGGCTACTTCCGCTACGCCGCCCAGGGGCTCGAGGAACGCAAGCAGATCCTCTATCTGCTCGGCCCGGTCGGCGGCGGCAAGTCGTCGCTCGCCGAGCGGCTGAAGAAGCTGATGGAGGAGCGGCCGATCTATACGCTGAAGGTCAACGGCCAGATCAGCCCGATCTTCGAATCCCCGCTCGGCCTGTTCCACCCCGAACGTATGGCGGACCTTCTTGAAGACAAGTATGGCATCGCCCGGCGCAGGCTGACCGGCCTGATCTCGCCCTGGGCCGCCAAGCGGCTCGAGGAAATCGGCGGCGACGTCTCCAAGTTCTCGGTCGTCAAGCTGATGCCATCGCGTCTGCGCCAGATCTGCATCGCCAAGACCGAACCCGGCGACGAGAACAACCAGGACGTTTCGGCGCTGGTCGGCAAGGTCGACATCCGCAAGCTCGAAAATTTCAGCCAGGCCGATCCCGACGCCTATTCCTACAGCGGCGGCCTCAACCGCACGACGCAGGGCCTGCTGGAATTCGTCGAGATGTTCAAGGCGCCGATCAAGGTGCTGCACCCGCTTCTGACCGCGACCCAGGAGGGCAACTACAACGGCACCGAAAGCTTCGGCGCCTTCCCCTACCAGGGCATCGTGCTGGCCCATTCGAACGAATCCGAATGGCTGCAGTTCAAGAGCAACAGGAACAACGAGGCGTTCCTCGACCGCATCTTGGTGGTCAAGGTGCCCTATTGCCTGCGCGTCACCGAAGAGCGGCTGATATATGAAAAGCTCTTGCGCGAGAGCGAGCTGGTCAACAACCCCTGCGCACCCGAAGTGCTCGACATCCTCAGCCGCTTCACCGTGTCGACGCGTCTCACAGAGCACGAGAATTCGCCGCTCTACACCAAGATGCGCGTCTATGACGGCGAGAACCTGAAGGACGTAGACCCCAAGGCCAAGTCGATGCAGGAGTATCGCGATGCGGCCGGCGTCGACGAAGGCATGACCGGCGTCAGCACGCGCTTTGCCTTCAAGGTGCTGTCCGAGACCTTCAATTACGACACCAAGGAGATCGCCGCCGACCCGGTGCACCTGATGTATGTGATGGAACAGGCGATCAAGCGCGAGCAATATCCGAGCGAGATCGAGCAGTCCTATCTCGACTTCATCAAGTCGGAGATCGCCACCCGCTACGCCGAGTTCATCGGCCACGAGATCCAGAAGGCCTATCTCGAAAGCTACAGCGAATACGGCCAGAACCTGTTCGACCGCTACATCGCCTATGCCGACGCCTGGATCGAGGACCAGGACTACAAGGACCCCGACACCGGCCAGATCCTCAACCGCGGCATCCTCGATTCCGAGCTGTCGCAGATCGAGAAGCCGGCGGGTATCGCCAACCCCAAGGACTTCCGCAACGAGGTGGTGAAGTTCACGCTGAGGGCGCGCGCCAAGAACAACGGCCGCAACCCGTCCTGGACCAGCTACGAGAAGCTGCGCGAGGTCATCGAGAAGCGCATGTTCGGCCAGGTCGAGGACCTGCTGCCCGTCATCAGCTTCGGCGCCAAGCGCGATACCACGACCGAAAAGCAGCATGCCGAATTCGTCCAGCGCATGACCGAACGCGGCTACACGCAGCGCCAGGTGCGTCGACTGGTCGACTGGTACATGCGCGTCAACAAGGCTGGCTGACCGGCGAGAAGGCGGGGACACAATGCCCAATTTCATCGACCGGCGCCTGAACCCCAAGGACAAGAGCCTTGGCAACAGGCAGCGTTTCCTCAAGCGCGCCCGCGACGAGCTGAAGCGGGCGATCAACGAGCGCGTCAAATCGGGAAAGATCGACACGGCCGACACAGACCAGACGATCCGCATTCCGACCAAGGGTATCGGCGAACCGACCTTCCAGCGCGCCACCCACACCGGCACGCGCGAAGAGGTGCTGCCCGGCAACAAGGTGTTCGGCACCGGCGACCGCATCCCGCGCCCGGCGGCCGGCGGCGGCAAGGGCTCAGAACCGTCGGCCTCGGGCGAAGGCGAGGACGACTTCCAGTTCGCGCTGACCCGCGAGGAGGTGCTTGACCTGTTCTTCGAGGACCTCGAGCTGCCCGACCTGGTGAAGCTCAACCTCAAGGAGGTCGTGACCTTCCGGCCGCGCCGGGCCGGCTACACGATGAGCGGCAACCCGACCAGCATCAGCGTGGCGCGCACGATGTTCAACAGCTTCGGCCGGCGCATCGCGCTGCATCGGCCGAAGCAGGACGAACTCGACGCACTCGCCGAAGAGATCAAGCAGCTGGAAGAGGAGAAGCGGCCCATCCCGGCCACGTTGCAACGCCTCGCCGAATTGCGCGACAGGCACGCCACGCTGCTGCGCCGGCGCAAGCTCATTCCCTACATCGATCCCATCGACGTGCGCTTCAAGCGTTTCGAGCCGCAGCCGGTGCCCAATGCCAATGCTGTGATGTTCTGCCTGATGGACGTCTCCGGCTCGATGGGTGAACGCGAAAAGGACCTGGCCAAGCGCTTCTTCGTGCTCTTGCACCTGTTCCTCAAGCGGCGTTACCAGAAGACGGACATCGTCTTCATCCGCCACACCCACGAGGCCTCGGAGGTCGACGAGGACACGTTCTTCTACAGCACCCAGAGCGGCGGCACCGTCGTGTCGACGGCGCTGGAAGAGATGCTGCGCGTCATCCGCGAGCGCTATCCCAGCCATGAGTGGAACATCTACGCCGCCCAGGCGTCGGATGGCGACAACATCCCCAACGATTCCGACAAGTGCGTTTCGATGCTGAACGACACGCTGATGCGTCTCTGCCAGTATTACGCCTATGTCGAGATCATCGACGAGCGCGAGAGCGAGATGTTCCGCCACGCCGACAACGGCACGTCGCTGTGGAACGCCTATCGCTCAGTCAGCGAAGAGTGGCCCAATTTCGAGATGACCCGCATCGCCAAGCCCGCGGACATTTACCCCGTCTTCCACGAGCTGTTCGCCAAGCAGCCGCCTTCGGGCAAGCGCAGTTGAGGATGCAAGGTGGAGAAGCGTTCGAAAGCCCCGCAACTGCTGTTCACCAGTTCCGACTGGAATTTCAGCGACCTGTCGCGCGCCTATGAGGCGATCCGGGAGATCGCCGTCGACGAGATGCATCTCGACTTCTACCCCAACCAGATCGAGGTGATTTCGTCGGAACAGATGCTCGACGCCTATTCGTCGATCGGCATGCCGCTGATGTACCAGCACTGGTCTTTCGGCAAGCATTTCGTCCACGAGTCGAACCTCTATCGCAGGGGCCGCATGGGCCTCGCCTACGAGCTGGTGATCAACTCCAATCCCTGCATCACCTATCTCATGGAAGAAAACACCATGGCGATGCAGACGCTGGTCATCGCGCATGCATCCTTCGGCCATAACCACTTCTTCAAGAATAACTACCTGTTCCAGCAATGGACGGATGCAGGCGCCATCCTCGCCTATATGGAGTTCGCCAAAAGCTACGTTGCCCGCTGCGAGGAGCGCTACGGGCCGGCTGCGGTCGAGGCCGTGCTCGATGCCGCGCACGCACTGATGCCGCAGGCAGTGTTCCGCTATCGCCGCAGGCCTCGGCTCTCGGTCGAGCGCGAGCAGGCGCGCATCCGCGAGCGGCTGGAGCACGAGGAACGCACCTTCAGCGATCTGTGGCGTACCCTGCCCCAGGCGCATGAGACAAGCGCGCCGCGCGAGGTCGAGACCGACCTGTCCGAACGCCAGCAGGCAATCGAATATCCGGAAGAAAACCTGCTCTACTTCCTGGAGAAATACAGCCCGGTGCTGAAGCCATGGCAACGCGAGGTGCTGCGAATCGTGCGCGTCATCGCGCAATATTTCTACCCGCAGCGCCAGACCAAGGTGATGAACGAGGGCTGCGCAACCTTCACCCACTACACCATCATGAACAGCCTGTTCGACCGCGGGCTGATCAGCGAAGGCACCATGCTGGAAGTGTTGCAGAGCCATTCCAACGTGGTGTTCCAGCCAAGCTTCGACGACCCGCGCTATGGCGGGCTGAACCCCTACACGCTGGGCTTCAACATGATGCGCGACATCCAGCGCATCTGCATGGAGCCGACGGCGGAGGACAAGGACTGGTTCCCCGATTTCGCCGGCAATGGCGACTGGCGCGCGACGCTGATCGACGCCTGGGCCAGCCACCGCGACGAATCCTTTATCCGCCAGTTCATGAGCCCGGCGCTGATCCGCGAGATGCGGCTGTTTTCGCTGCGCGAAGAATCGTCCGACCCCTATTACGAGGTGACCGCAATCCATGACGAGCGCGGCTACGAGCGGGTGCGCTCGAAGCTGGCGGACAGCTACGATGTCGGTATGACCCAGCCCGACATCCAGGCTGTCGACGCCGACCTCAAGGGCGACCGCAAGCTGCGTCTCAAGCACACCGTCCACCAAGGCGGAACGCTGGTCGAGCAGAGCCGCGACGCGACCCTGCGCCACGTGCAGCGCCTGTGGGGGCACGAGGTGAGCCTCGTCGGCGTCGATGCGCAGACCGACAAGACGCTCTATGAGATTTCGAGCAAGGACCTCGCCGAGCAGCCCTGAACCCGATTAGGACAGTGCGGCCTTCATTGCCCTGACGGTGTCGATGTCGGTGTGCTTCGGGCGTGGCGAGACAAAACCGAGTTCCAGCGCCTTGCCGCCGGCAACATCTGACGCCACCGAGCAGGACGAGTGGATTTCGCGGAAGGGCAGCCGCGCCAGGATGGCGCCAAGGGTTTCGAGATTGACCCCCGATCCCGGCATGATGGCGATGCGGTCGCCGGCATGGGTGAAGCAGGCCGCGAGAGCGTCCAGCCCTTTCAGCGCTGTCGTTTCACCGCCGGAGGTGAGGATGCGTTCGAAGCCCAGTTCGATGGCGAGGTCGATGGCCCCGTCAAAGTCCGGGCCGGCGAGGTCGAAGGCGCGGTGCAGCGTCATGCCCAGCCCCTGGGCATGCGCCGCCAGCTTGGCGAGCACATCGCGGTCGAGGCTGCCGTCGGCGTGGTTAGCGCCGAGCACGACACCTTCGAGGCCAGCAGCGCGCACCGCATCGATATCCGCCAGGAGAGCGGCCATGTCGCCATCGTCGTAGACGAAATCGCCGGGTCGGGAGCGGATCATCGCGTACACCGGGATCGGCGCATTGGCCGCCAGCGCCATCAGGCCGGGCGACGGGGTCAACCCGCCGGTCTCGAGCGCGGCGCAGAGTTCGATGCGGTCGGCGCCGCCCGCGATCGCCGCAGCGAGGCCCTCCGGGCTGTCGACACAGACTTCGAGCAGGACGGTCTCAGACATTGTCGCCTCAGACATGGGCGATCTCCTGCAGGCCGAGCGCTGCTGCGCCGATCAGGCCGGGTTCGGTGCTCAGCGCTGCCTTGACCACCAGCGGATTGGCGGCGCGGCGCAGGGTGCGGCCACGCACCTCGCGGTCCAGCGCTTCGATCAGTTCGGGCACGTTGGACAGGCCGCCTCCAACAGGCACGATGGACGAGCCAATGATGTTGAGCGTCAGCGCCAGCGGCACGCTGACCAGTTCGAGATAGATGTCGATGGTGCGGCTCGCCTTCGCCTCGCCGGCGCGCCAGCGGTCGATGACCTCGGTGCTCGACAGCACCTCGCCACAGAGAAGCCTATGCAGCTTTTCCATGCCGCGGGCGCCGCCGATGGTGTCGACGCAGCCGGACTGGCCGCAGCCGCAGGCGAAATGCGGCACCTCGACGGGCGGCTGGCCAACGCTTGTCTGCAACGCCTTGCCATGCCCCCACTCGCCGGCATAACCGCCGGCACCCGCAACGATGCGGCCATCGATGACAAGCCCGCCGCCGACGCCAGTGCCGAGGATTACGCCGAAGACGTTGCGATGGCCCTTGCCGGCGCCACTGGTCGCCTCGGCGAGCGCAAAACAATCGGCGTCGTTGGCGATCCACACCGGCAGGCCGATGGCCCTCGCCAGGTCGTCGGCGATCAGGCGGCCGTCGACGCAAGGGATGTTGGCGCATTTCAGGCTGCCTGAGGCGGGGTCGACGACGCCGGCAATGGAGATGGACACGCCCTTCGTGCGCCCCTCGCCTGTCCCGACGCGCTCGGCGATGACGGCGGCGAAGGCGTCGAAATCGTCGAGTGGCGTCGCCACCCGGTCGATGATCTCGATTTCGCCGGCCGATCGGGCGCGGGCGCTTTTTATCGTTGAACCGCCAATGTCGAAGCAGGTAATCATCAAATCAGTTCCCGAATGAATTCTGCGGCCGGGCGCCCCGGCCAGGACGCCGGATCCAAAGACCGACACTTAGCAAAGGCAGCAATGGACAGTTCGCGCAAACGACGGACATCGCCGACCATCGCCGATGTCGCCGAGCTTGCCGGCGTATCGCGCGCCATCGCCTCGCGGGCACTGTCGAGCGAAAGCCGCCCGGTCTCGGCCGACAAGCGCGCGCGTGTGCTTGAAGCAGCAGAGAAGCTCGGCTTCAAGCCCAATCTCTTGGCGCGCAGCCTGACCACCAAGACCGTCAATCTGATCGCCGTCATCGTCAACCACATCCACGACTTCTCCGACCTGGATCTGTTCGACCTGCTGATCGGCGAAATCCAGTCGATCGGCAAGCAGGTCATCTTCCTGCGCGTCGGCTCTGTCGAGCGCATCGAGGAGTTCCTGCGCAACGGCGTCGCCTACCATGTCGATGCAGCACTGGTGTTCTCCGACTTCGCCGACGCCAAAAGCGTGCGCAAGATGTTCCGCAGCGACGACGTCCTGATGCTTAACGGCATGCATGACGGCTCCTCGCCCTCGGTCGTGCCCGACGAAGCCATCGGCATCGCGGAAGCTGTGGCCGACGCCGCCGGCAAGGGTGTCGGCACGGCGGCGCTCGTCACCGGCCGCGTATCCTCGCCGGTCGAGCAGAGCCGCATCGCCGCCTACAAGGCCGAGATGCATCGGCACGGCATCCGCCTAGTTGCCGAACTGCGCGGCGACTATTCTTATGCGAGCGGCCGCCAGATGGCCCAGTCGGGCGATTGGCCAGATGTCGATGCGGTGTTCTGCACCTCGGATGCCATGGCCATGGGCGTGATGGACGTTCACCGCGCAGCACTCTCGCACAACCGGCCCGGGCGCTTCAGGCTCTACGGCTTCGACAACCTGTCGCTGACCGACTTCGAGGCCTATCCGATCTCGTCCATCGGCTACGACAAGAATGCCTATGTCGCCGAGATCCTGCGTTTCCTGACCCGACCCGGCGAGTTCGCTAACGGCAAGGCCGACGTGACCGTGCCGACCTTCTTCGTGCCGCGCTCGACGTCCTGAAACCAGACGAGCCGAATGCAAAACGGGCAGGCCGGAATGTCCCGCCTGCCCGTTGTCTCAACTCCGTATTACCAGAGCGGGGTCAGTGCCGGCGGGTTGGCGGTCTCGCCCCACCACTTCTTGTAGTTGGTCTCATAGGCGCCGCTCTGGATGTAGTCCGACACGAACATGTCGATCCAGCGCACGAAACCATCGTCGCCCTTGGCGACCGCGATGCCGATCGGGTCGTTGGAGTGCAGGCCCGGCAGCGTCACCAGGTTTTCGTTCTTGGTGGCGAGATAGTCGAGCAGCGAGGAGTCCTCGATGGCCGCGTCGACGCGCTTCTGCTGGAGCAGCAGCACGCCCTCGGGCGAGAAGTTGTCGGTGTAGACGAGCTCGGCCTGGGGCGCCGCCTTCTTGATGAAGGTTTCGCCGGTCGAGCCGCGGCCGACGACGATCTTCTTGCCGGCGAGGCCCTCAAGCGAAGTGATGCCGGCGTCCTTCTGGACGATGATGCGCAAGCCGGCGCGGTTGTAGGGGATCGAGAAATCCACCGACTTGGCGCGCTCGAGCGTCGCGGAGGTGTTGGCGACCGCGATGTCGATCTGGCCCGACACCAGCATCGAGATGCGGGCGTCGCCCGACACGTCGACGAACTCGACCGGCACGCCGAGCTTTTCGGCGAGCATGGTGGCCACGTCGACGTCATAGCCGACGGGGTTGTTCTGGGCGTCGCGGAAGCCGATCGGCTCGCCGCCGAGCGACACGCCGATGCGGACGGTGCCGCGCTCGCGGATCTCATCGATCTTGCCGGCCTGGGCTGCGCCCGTGGCCGCCAGGCCGATGGCAAGCGCTGCGCCCGCCAGTTTCGCAATCAGGTTCTTCATTTTCCTCTCCCTTGAGTTTTAGGATGTAAACGGTTCGGCGAAGCGGTGTTCCGGTTCCGGCAGGGTTTCGTCCCAGTACCAGTAGCGGATCTGTTCTTCGCAATTCAGACTGACGACCTTGTGTTTGCCGTGAGCGTCGAGCGCGTGGATGACGACACCGGCGAGGAAGCCACTTTTCAGCTCAAGCAACTCCTCGACAGCCAAAGCAATCGCTTGTTCGAGCGAATGGCCAAGCCGCATGGCCAGCACGATGGTGCGCGCGGTGCCGCAGCGCATGGTCATCTCGCCGGTGTGGGTGCAGGCGGCAGCACCAAAGCGGCTGTCGGCATAGAAGCCGGCACCGGGAATAGGCGAGTCGCCGAGGCGGCCAGGATATTTCCACGCCCAGCCCGAGGTCGAGGTGACGACGTTGAGGCCGGCGGCACTGTCCTTGGACAGGAACACGGTGGTGTCGCGGACACGCTCCGGATCGGTGATGGTGCGGCTCAGCGGCGCCAGCGGAATGTCGGGGAATTTTGCCAGCTCTTCCGACGAAAGCTCCTTCTGCAGACGCTCCCACCAGACGCGCTTGCTGTCTTCGTAGAGCGTCTCGTCGATGCCAAAGCCGATCTCGGTGGCAAAGCGACGGGCACCGTCGCCTGTCAGCATGACATGCGGCAGGCGCTTCATCACTTCATGGGCGAGCGCCGACACCGGCAGCGTATCAGGCACGGCGCCAACGGCACCGACCTCGCGGCTTGTGCCGTCCATGACACCGGCGTCGAATTCCATGCGGCCGAGCATGTTCGGCCAGCCGCCGAAGCCGACGGAACGGACCTTCACTTCACGCTCGACTTCGCCGATGCCGGCCACCATGGCATCGAGGCCGTGGCGACCAGCCTTCAGAAGGTCGACGCTCTTGGAGAAGCCGGGCCAGGCCTCGGAATTGGCAAGCAGGATCATTTCGGTCTTTTCAGTCTTTGCGCATCTTGGAGAGGAACTGGGCTACGCGCGGCAGCGCCATGCCCTTGTCGGAAAAGAAGTCGGCAGTCGGCAGGTCGGCGATCATCTGACCCTTGTCGAGGAAGGCGATGCGCGTGGAGATGGAACGGGCGAACTCGATCTCGTGAGTGACGAACACCATGGTCGTGCCGCCCTTGGCGAGATTGGCCAGGATCGACAGCACCTCCGCCGTCATCTCGGGATCGAGCGCGCTGGTGACTTCGTCGAGCAGGAGATAGCTCGGCTTCATCGCGAGCGCCCGGCAGATGCCGACACGCTGGCGCTGGCCGCCCGACAGCTGCGCCGGATAGGCGTCGGCACGTTCGGACAGCCCGACCGAACGCAGCAATTCACGCGCTTCGGCCTCGGCCTGCTTGCGCGGCACCTTGAGCACCTCGACCGGGGCAAGCGCTACATTCTGCACCGCCGTCATGTGCGGATAGAGGTTGAACAGCTGGAACACGGTGCCCGAGCGCTTGCGCGCTTCAGACAGTTCGCGCGGCTTGGAGACGTCGAAACCGTCAACCGTGATTTTGCCGGCATCGATCTTTTCGAGACCGTTGATGCAGCGGATGAGCGTCGATTTGCCCGAGCCGGACGAGCCGAGCACCGAGACCACCTCGCCCTGGCGGATCTCGAGGTCGATGCCGTTGAGGACAGTGGCGGCGCCGAAGGATTTGCGCAGGCCGGTGATGCTGATCATTTACAGACCCTTCCAGGCGGTATGGGCGCGAAGCCGCTTCTCGAAGCGGGCGCCGGCATAAGCCACCAGCTTGGCGGTGAGATAATAGAGCGCACCGACGGCGGCCCAGACGGCGAAGGGCTTCAGCGTGCGCAGGTTGAGAATGTTGCCGACCTTGGTCAGGTCCATGACGCCGATGACCGAGATCAGCGAGGTGACCTGCAGCTGGTTGACCAGCAGGCCCGTCAACGGGCCGATGGCGAAGGCCGCCGCCTGCGGCGCGATCACCCGGCGCAGGATCTGCCAACGGCTGAGACCAAACACGCGCGCAGCCTCGATCTGGTCGCGGCCGACCGATTCGATGGCCGAAACAGCGATGACGTAGATGAAGGCGGCACTGTTGCCCGACAGCGTGATGACGGCGGCTTCCGTCGGCGTGACGTTGATCTTGAGGAACGCTGGCAGGCCGAAGAAAACCAAGAACAGCTGCACCAGAACAGGCGAGTTCTTGAGCAGCTCGGCGACGAAGGCCACAACCTGTGCCAGCACCGGCACACGATAGAACCGGATCACCGCCCACAGCGTGCCGATGACCAGACCGATCAGCGTGGTCGACACGAACAGCGCCAGCGAAACACCCAGCCCCTGGAGCAGCAGCACCAGATCGTAAGGCGTGAAGTCTCCGTAGCGCATCAGACCGCCCCTTCCGCCTGGTTGCGATTGAGGTAGCGGTGCAGCAGACCGATCAGGATCGATACGAACCAGGTCAGCACCGCATAGGCGACGAGCAGGACGAAATAGACCTCGAAGGGCCTGAAGGTATTGGACGCGACGATCTTGGCCGAGCCGGTCAGTTCATTGAGCGTGATGGTCGACAGGATCGACGAGGTCAGGATCAGGTTGATGAACACCGAGCCCAGCGGTCGAACCGAGGCGCGCAGGGCAATGGGCATGACGATCTTGCGAAAGATCGTGCTTTTCTTCAGCCCGCTGACCTGCGCAGCCTCGATGATGCCCGGGTCGATTGCCAGGATGCCCGAGCGAATGACGTCAGAGGTGAAGGCGCCGCCTGCGATCGACATGGCGATGACGCCGGTCGTGAAGGCATCGATGTAGATACCGATCTCGGGCAGCCCAAAATAGAAGAAGAACAGCTGCACGATGAAAGGAATGTTGCGGAAAATATCGACATAGATAGCCGACAGCCGGTTGAGCAGCGGCGAGGCGGACGTGCGCGCCGCTGCGACCAGCAGCCCGAGCACCAGACTGCCGACGACGGCAAGCAGGCAGACCTGAAAGGTCAGCCACGCCCCTTCCAGCAGGAAAGGGATATGCTTGGCAAGGATCGACAGGTCGAACTTCAAGCGGCATGTTCCCGGAAAGTGAAACCGGTTTCACTCTGCAAAACAGATAGGGCGGAGTCAACGGGGAACGAGCGAGTTCCGGTTGTTTTTCCCATGCCGGCGCACAATGGCGCCGGACCATGCCCTCCGCAAAAATGAAACCGCCGCCGGGAGACCCGGCGGCGGTCGAGAATTCTTCAGTGGCTGACCCGAAGCGTCAGTTCGCCGGCAACAGGACAGGAAGTACTGCCGGGGTGGCTTCGACAACGGGCTCGACCACCGGCTCAGGCTCGGGCTCGACCGACGCGGTCTTGGTCGCCAGCGCTTCCTTGACCTGATCGATCTTGCCGTAGGCGTCGCCGACGCCGAGCACATCCTTGGCCCAGTCCATCACCTGGTCGTTGATGTAGTCGTCGCCATATTCGGCAACGCGGTTCTTGTTGGCGGCCGCCATCAGGGCCTTCTTGAGATCCGCGTCTGTGGTGCCTACTGCCGCAGCATCCGCAGCAGCCTGGGCGTCGGCAACCGCCT
The DNA here is from genome assembly GCF_026521175.1 of Aminobacter sp. MET-1. Taxonomy (NCBI): domain Bacteria; kingdom Pseudomonadati; phylum Pseudomonadota; class Alphaproteobacteria; order Hyphomicrobiales; family Phyllobacteriaceae; genus Aminobacter; species Aminobacter sp. MET-1. Next base: position 66,405 of record NZ_JAMSHL010000025.1, read on the forward strand.
GTTCGTCCGTCGCCAGCTTGTCTGCAGCGGCAAGCGCATCAGACAGCGCCTGCTTCTCGGCGTTGAAGGCGTCGAGTTGAGCTGGATCGACCGGTGGCTCCATGCCGTTCAGCTCATCCAGGCGCGCCTTGAGCGCGTCGGCAGTCGGATCGGCGACCGGCGCGCTGCCGTCGAACGGCTCGATGGCCGCCAGGGCGGCATCAAGGGCAGCCTGCGACAGCGCCGCCTTGTCGGTGGCAGCCTTCAGCGCGTCGCCCGCCAGGTCGGCGTTGGCCGACGCGAGCACATAGTCCCTGATGAGGGCCATGCGCGGCGACTGCGAGCTGAGATAGGCGTGGTAGTTGCGATTGAGCGAATTCAGGCCGGCCAGCCGGGCATTCAGGTTCTTTTCCTTGACCGGCTTGCCGCCAGGCGTATCAAGCGCCGCGACGTCGACGGACTTGGCCTTCTTGCTCGACTTGGCGCCCTTTTCAACCGCCGGCTTGGCTTTCCGGTTCTCGGGCTTGCCGCCGCTGAGCAGCGTGTCCAGCAGGTTGCCGGCCGATGCCGACTTGCCCCCGGACTTTTCCGCCCCTCCGCCCTTGCCTTTGCCATTGTCATCGCTTTTGCCACGGCCAGCGTTGCCGCCGCCCCGATCGGCGCCCTTGTCGCTCCCACCACCCTTGTCGTTGCCACCGCCCTTGTCTCCACCCTTGGCATGCGCCTTGGCGAAACTGACGATGGACGACGAATCTAGCGTGATTGGCAAGACGCTGATGGCGATTGCCGAGACTGCGCTGAAGAAGATCTTCCTGCTTATGAACACCGGGGTTTCTCCCTCTCCAAACGGTGTGCGAATCAAGCCCCGCCTCAGATTAGAGGCTTGGGATATGAGCGCCAGCAACCAACTGTTGCAGGCGGAGACACAAGGTGCGCCGACATTGCCGGGCTCACCTAACCAAAGAGATGATGCGGCCGGCATACATCTTCTTTCCGCCAAGCTCGGCATCGCAGTTGGACTTCACCGATGAGTTGCCGGTCATCTCGATGGTGTTGCCGACGATGCGAATGCACAGACCATCTCCCGTCATGTCGGAATTGCCGGCGTAAAAGACGTGGGCGGCCGGCGCGTAGATGAAACCGGCGACGTTCGATCCCGAACCGCCATTGATCTGAACATCGTTGGTGTTGGTCTTCACCTGGTAGATGGTGATGCCTGCATAGGGGCCGGTGGACGGCGGCGACAGATTGATCACCTCGTTGGCATTGGAGACAAATTGCGCATCCTCCATCAGGAAGATGGTGACACCAGCTCCGGTCAGCCTGCCATTGCCACCAAGCTTGATCTGTCCACCCCGCAGGATGTAGTTGCCCGGCTCGAGCGTGACATCGCCCGAGATCGTCTTGTTGCAGAAGGTGCCGGGCGACAGCGTCTTGGTCTTGCCGCCAGAAACGTTCTGGCAGGCGGTATAGGGCGGCGGCACGACATTCGCCAACGGGTCGAGCGACGCCAGCTGGCGCTCATGCGGCAGCCCGCAGGCCAGCTTGGTACTGGACGTGCCAAGACCCATCGTTGTGCCGACCGTTACCACACATTCCGCCTGCACAAGTGCCGATCCTCCGCGCGAGACGGAATCGGCGGCATCGGAATTCGAGGCGATGATGCAGCCATCGAGCGTGACCCGGGTGGACCCTTGCAGCTTGACCGAGGCCGAGGCGTGAGGATCAAGCGCAAGCACGCAGGCCGGCTGACCAGGCGCCACCTGCACGACTGACCGGCGATGTGCGGTCCAGTCTATCGAGCCACCGAACATTCCCAGCTGGTGAATGCTGGACTTGACCTCGATGAAGTTCTTGTCGCCGGACGAAGACGCCGACGCTTCGAAATCACTGACCTGCTCGTTGTAAATCAGGTCGTCCGCGTTCTCACGGATGCGGACCAGGTTGGCCTCGAAGAAGCTTCGACCAAGCTCTGTCAGCTCGGTCTTGGTCATACCCGAATAGTACTTCGTGCCAATGGCCAATCCGGCGGTGTCGAGTGAGTTCTGAAGCTTGTCAGCCTTATTGTTGATGCTGACGAAGTCGACCGCTCCGGCGACCGCCGCCATGATCGGCACCATGGCGATCGCCGTCATGACGCCGAAATTTCCATTCTCGGCCCGCAGGAACTTCCACATGGCCTGACCCCCGCCAGTTGCTGCGGCACATTAGGACATGCTGAGATTTCAGGAAGTCTTGCACGAACCGTTAAAATGCAAGCGGTCTCGCGATTGGGCTGCGCAGGGTTGCGCGAACCTCAGGAGTCGTAGCTTGGGCGGCCTTCAGGCTGGTCCGACAACTCGGCAAACTCGATGCGGTTGCGGCCACGTGCCTTGGCTTCACTGAGGCGATCGTCGGCATGACGGAACAGATCGTCAAACTCGACCTGGTCTTCGAACAGCACCGCGCCGACGCTGACCGACAGTGGCAGTTGCCGGGCGCCCGGTTCGAGAATGGTGTCGGAGACGGTACCACGGATACGCTCGGCGACACGCTCGGCATTCTCGCGGCTGGTGCCGGGCAGGAAGATACCGAACTCCTCGCCGCCGATGCGGCCGACCAGGTCGCCGGCGCGGACCGACGACTTGATGGTTCCGGCGACGCTCTTGAGCACCTCATCACCCCAAGCATGGCCGAACTTGGCGTTGATGGCGCGGAAATCATCGATCTCGACGACCAGCAACGCACCCTGCCGGCGGCCGCCGGACGCGGAGTTGCCGCGGAAGGCATCGATCAGATTGGCGAAAACGCCGCTGTTGAGGCAGGAGGTGAGCGCGTCGGTCGAAGACAGCCTGCTGACTTCCGAGCGGAGCGAGGCAAACTTGCGCCGTTCATTGGCGACCAGGGCCAGCAAGGGTGCAGCCACCAACGAGGCAACGGCACCGGCGCCGATCACACCGCGCCAGAAGGTCCCGTCGGGCTGACCACTGAACAGCACCGCCGCCGCTCCCGCAGCCACCACCGCGCAAGCGGCAGTGCCGAGAAGCGAATAGCGAACGATCGGCGCCCAATCCCGACCCGAATGCCCCGCACCATTATTGTCCACGCCAGATCCCTCCGTACTCGTCACGAATCGATCTACAGGCGGAGAATGAAACATTCCCTCTGTGAATACGAACAATTTGAGGGATGTGTTCGAAAGGCGCTCATTTTCCCTATTCAGCTGCCATAAAGCCTCGGTGCGACCCGGGTTCGGACGCTCAACCCGGCGGCCCGAAAATGCCCATCCGGGCACTGCGCGCGACGCTCTCTGCCTTCTCATATGCACCGCCCGGCCGCGCCAGCGCCCAGCCATTGGCAACCAGCCATGCGCCCACATCCTGCTTGCCCAGTCGGCACGGTACCGCGGCGGCAACACGGTCGGCAGCCGGTTTCACGGCGCACACGAGCGCGCGACCGCGCAGCCAATATCTGAATGCAAGCATGGCGCGCCCGCCGCATGACCAGGTAACGCCTTCATAGTCGCAGGTCTTGCCGAGCGGGACCGCCTCCACATCGGCAATCGAGATGACGTACCCCATTGTCTCGAACGAAGCCGAAGACGTCACCACAGGTCGGTAGAGAAGCGTGCCTTGCCAATCGCCTGAAGGCGTTCGTCTCGGCTGGGCGGCAACACCGAGATCGCCGAGCGGCGGCCGCGCCGCGACACGCTGCAAAGGGTGGCCTGCGCTGGCTGGCGGGGCGACGACATCGGCGGCGACGGTCCGAGCTGCAAGGGAGGCTACTTCTGCGCCTCCGAGTGGAGCCAGAGCGGCCTCCGACTGCCCGCCCTGCGGTTGCCGTTGGTCGCCAAAGACTGGCTGCGGCGGCAGGCGGGTCCGGTCGCTGGACATGAGCAAGACGGCAACACCCGCCATCGCCGCTATCGCCGCACAATAGATCATGGCCGTACGCGAAACGATCATGCGCGCCACTCGGACGACGGCCTGCGGTCAAATTCGCGGCCTGCTGCCATGCCTTTGTTCCCTCCGCCGACCAAAATGAAGACACGTAATGTGGCAACGCACCAGCCTTCCATCTGCTCGATTAAACAAAGCAGAAAATTTTCGGCAATTTTGATACAAAGTATAACTTGGATTTTATACTGTGATTACCTGCGTTCGTTTCCGATAATTTGAGACCACATCTGTAACGTCCACTTCAAATGGTGGGCGTCATGAAATCAACAGCAACAAGCTGCTCAATATTCGCGCTGAAGAGTTTTACCGTTGCAGCACTGCTGGCGGGAACGATGCAAGTCGCCGCTGCAAGCGACGGCCAAGCAGCGGCCACCACTACGGAATGGCAGCCGCCGCGCTTGCTCGGCGGACTGGTGCTAAGCGAAGTTCGCCCCGCCTCCACGACCGTCGTGTTCGGCTTCGGCAGGGACTTTGACGGTTACGGCCTGGTCGAGCGTAGCAAAGCAGAAGAGCAGCCCTCCCCCGGCGTCGATCCGATCAAGACTGCAGCGATCATTCCCGGTGTCTTCGGCTCGGTTGCCATTCCAATGCGCAACTTCCCGGTCGCTGCACGCTGGGCCAAGATCTACAGCGCCATCGACGGCTGTGCCGACGCATCCGCCTGCGGCAAGAATGGCGCTTCCTTCGCCGCACTGGTGACCAAAGCACGCGACCAGAAGTTCCTGGACAAGCTGGCGGCGGTCAATCGTGGCATCAACACATTGATCGCCTACCGCAAGGACGAAGCCAATTACGGCGACATGGACTACTGGGCCAAACCCACCGAGATCCTGGCGCGCGGCGCCGGCGACTGCGAAGACTACGTCATCCTCAAAATGGCAGCACTGATCGAGGCCGGCGTTCCGGCGCAGAGCATGTCGCTGGTGGTGCTGCAGGACAGGAGCCGCGGCGTCTTCCACGCGGTGTTGTCGGTCGCGACCCAGAGCGGAACTTTCATCCTCGACAACCTCAGCAATACGGTGGCCCGCGACGGCGCCTACCGCAGCTATGTGCCGCTTTATTCGTTCAGCACGGACCGCGCCTGGATCCACGGCGCCAAGCCGGGTTCGGCGCAGGTTGCATCGGTCGGCAACAACTTTGCCGCCATTGCTCCCGGCGAAGGCCCGGTGCCGCAGTGATGTGAGTGAGATCGAGTATGCCACCGCAAGGAATTTGCGACTCGGTTCGCTCGAGACTCGGCAATCTGCGGTTGGACTCTGACGGAAAGGTAATAGCCCCGCAAAAGCGACCTCAACACTTGGACCAACGCATCAGCAAAAGTAGTTTTAGCCGCTGGAAATGTAGCATTTTTGATACAGTGCTTGGGCAAATGTTGGGAATCCCCCTGAATCGGGAAAAGGCCTATCAATTTGCTGTCGATTTTCGTGCGGTGCTGGATAATTGCTCGCGGTGGATGTGGACGGGCTCTCCAGCGCAGCGGGGTGCTGGGGATGAGTGGGAGAATGAAATGCCGATGAGTATCGGACGCGTGGCCAGGCGCCTTGCTATCTTGCTAACAGCGACAATGCTGTCGGGCAACGGCGCCAGTGCAATGAGCTTGCAGGAGGCGATGGCGGTGGCCGTCGAATCCAACCCGGAGATCGGTCAAGCCATCGAAAATCGCGAAGCCATCGAGTTCGAACTGCGTCAGGCCAAGGGACTTTACCTGCCAAGCGTCGACTTGGAGGCTTCGAGCGGCGTGCGCCGGCTCGACAATCCGTCGCGCCGCGCCCTGTCGATCGAAGACGACGCGCTCTATCCGTCGGAAGCCGGTATCGTCGTCACACAGAAGCTGTTCGACAACGGCGCCCGGCGCGCAGAGCTCAACCGCCAGGCTTCGCGTGTCGACGGAGCATCGTTCCGCGTCCTCGAACGCTCGGAATTCATCGGCCTGTCCGTCGTCCAGGACTATCTCGAATACGTCCTGCAAGCCCAGATCGTGGGCGACGCCAAGCGCAATCTCGGCTTCCACCAGTCGATCCTCGGCGACATCCGCGAAGGCATCCAGGGCGGCGCGCTGACCGATGCCGACCGCCAGCAGGCCGAAGAGCGCCTGTACGCCGCCAAGGCGCGCGTCCAGGAAGCCGCCGAAGAGCTGGAAGCAGCCAAGATTCGCTTCTTCAAGACCGTCGGCAAGCCGCTGGTCAGCCCGGCCAAGCCCGGCTCGGTCGCCAAGGCCCTGCCGCGCTCGCTCGATGACGCGATCGGGCTCGCCCGCCGCAACAATCCGCGCGTTCACATGGTCAACAGCGATATCGACTCGGCGGCTGCGCTGGTCGACGCCGCGCGCGCCAAGTATGGCCCAGAAGTCGTGGCCGAAGGCCGCGCCCGCATCGGCAACGACATCGACGGTTCGGCCGACGAGACCAATGACCTGCAGGCCCGCGTTGTGCTGCGCTGGAACCTCTATCGCGGCGGTATCGACAAGGCCAACGAGCAGGAACAGATCCGTCGCGTCAGCGAACAGCGCCTGGCTCTGCACCAGGTCCAGCGCGAAATCGACGAAGCCGTGCGTATTTCGTGGGATCGTCGCTTCCGCCAGGCAGATCTCGCCAAGACGCTGCGCCAGCAGGCCGTCGCCAACGACAGGCTGGTCGTGTCCTACCGCGAGCAGTTCAAGGTCGGCCAGCGTTCGCTGCTCGACGTGCTCGACGCGCAGAACACGCGCTTCAACACGGAGACCCTGGCAAATACTGCAGCATTTGCGTCGCTTTTCGCCGAGTATCGCCTGCTTGCCGCAACCGGCCAGCTGCTGAAGACGATGAACATTGCACCGGCCAAGCAGGCTACCGCCTACGCCCGCAGCGAATTCAACGTGCCAGCGACAGCCGACACCGAGACCTATGCGCGGACGCCGTCGGAGCAGGTCAACGACATGCCGTTCGACCTGCTTGCCCCGGTCAGAAAGAAATAGGGTGTCTGCCTGACGGCAGCCCCCGACCGTCATGAACCAGCAGACGCATATCCAGACTCCGGTCGAGGCGTTCAAATCCTGTTTTTCGGCGGTGGCGGCCTATCTCGGCCGCCCCAGCGCCGAAACTGTGCTGTTTTCCGGTGTTCCGATCTCAGAGACGCGGATCGAGGTGCAGGAAATCAGGCACCTTGCCGAACGCATCGGCCTCGAGGTCCACGACTTTGCCCAGCGCGACTTTTCGCGGGGCCGCTTTGAGCTACCTGCGATCGTCTTCCGTGCCAATCGCCTGCCCATCGCCATCCTGGCCGAACAGCGCGACGGCGCTGAGTTCCTGACCGGACCCCAGGAAGACGGGCGCACGTCGATCTCGCGCGCCGACCTGATGGCGACACCGATCTCGGGCGGCGTTGCCTTCTCCATCACCTACGCCAATGCAGCCGAGGACATGACCGTCGGCACAGCGGCGAAAATCGAGCGGCCGCATTGGCTCTATGGCACGCTCGGCTCATTCTGGAGATCCTATTCGCGCGTCGCAATGGCTGCGATCTTCATCAATCTGCTGGCCATCGCCTCGCCGATCTTCACGATGAACGTCTACGACCGGGTCCTGCCCAACAAGTCGATCTCATCCCTGTGGGTGCTGGCGATGGGCGTGGCGACGGCAATCCTGTTCGACCTGCTGCTCAAGACCGCGCGCGCCGCGCTGATCGACCATGCCGGGCGAAAGGCGGACCTGCGCATCTCCTACATGCTGTTCGAGAAAGTGCTGAACACCTCGCTCAGCGCGCGCCCGGCTTCAACAGGCGAATATGCCAACCGCGTCACGCAATATGAATTCGTTCGCGAGTTCTTCACCTCGAACACGGTCAGCACCTTCATCGACACGGCGTTCGTGTTCGTGTTCCTGCTGGTGATCTACCTCGTCTCGGGCTGGCTGGTGATCGTGCCGGTCATTGCCTTTGTGCTGGCCATCATCGTCGGGCTCGTCGCACAGCACCGCATCGGCAAGCGTGTCGCCGCCTCGCTCAACGAAGCCTCGCAGCGCCAGTCGCTGCTGGTCGAGTCGATCTCGACGGTCGAGACGATCAAGTCGCTGCGCGCTGAAGCCTATCTGCTGCGCAAGTGGCGCGAGCACTCCAAGAACGCCGCCAACACTTCGGAGAAGATCAAGGAGCTGTCGGCCGCAGCAGCCAACTTCACGGCTTTCATCCAGCAGCTGGTGACCGTGGCGCTCGTCGTCGCCGGCGCCTACGCCTTCGACAAGGGGGCAGTTTCGACCGGCGCCATCATCGCTGCCGTCATGCTGTCGGGCCGCGCCGTGGCCCCGCTCGGCCAGCTGGCCATGACCATCTCGCGCTTCCGCCAGGCGATGCTGTCGCTCAAGGTGCTGAACACCATCATGCAGCAGCCGGAAGACCGCCCTGACACGGTCGGCTTCGTCAACCGGCCGATCCGCATGGGCGCGCTGACCTTGCGCAATGTGGGCTTCGCCTATCCCGGCACGGAAACCGAAGTGCTGACAGGCGTCAACCTGACGGTCAATCCCGGCGAACGCGTCGGTATCATCGGTCGGATCGGCTCCGGCAAGACCACCTTCGGACGCCTGATCGGACGCCTGTACCTGCCGACTTCGGGCGAACTGCTGCTCGACGGCATCGATGTGCGCCAATACCATCCATCAGAGGTTCGCGCCGCCGTCGGCATCGTCGCGCAGGCCGGCGACCTGTTCTCGGGCACGATCAAGGAAAACCTCCTGATGGCGCGGCCGGAGGCCAGCGACGAGGACATCATCGCCGCCGCCAAGGCGGCCGGCGTCGATGACTTCGTCTCGCGCCATCCGCGCGGCTACGACATGAATGTTGGGGAGCGTGGCACCAATCTTTCCGGCGGCCAGCGACAGGCGGTCGCGATTGCCCGCCTGCTGATGACCAAGCCGAAGATCGTGTTCCTGGACGAACCCTCGGGTTCGATGGACCTCGCCTCCGAGCGGCTGCTGATCAGGCAATTGAAGACGGCGTTCGACGACAAGACGACACTGATCATCTCGACCCATCGCTACAGTATGCTTGAGATCGTCGACCGCCTTATCGTGGTCGAGCAGGGTCGCATCGTTGCAGACGGACCAAAAGAAAAAGTCATTCAGGCGCTGCAGAAGCCTGGCGGCTGAGGGCAGGCACTAGCGGGGAGTGTTATATTGAATTCGTTCAATATAATGGGGAGAACATGATTACCAGGGAAGACCGGCCGCCGTTGTTTGCATCGGCCGCGGTGCTGATCGTGGGCGCGCTGTTTGTCGCCTTCGTGATCTGGGCGTCGGTCGCCGAGGTCGACGAGATCGCGCGCGGCGAAGGCAAGGTCATTCCCGCCTCGAAGACCCAGATCGTGCAGGCGAGCGAACCCGGCGTGGTTCAGGAGATCGCCGTCAAAGTCGGCCAGATCGTCAAGAAGGACGATCTCATCGTCAGGCTCGACGACACGCTGAACGAGTCCAGCCTTGGCGAGCAACAGGCGAAAGCTAGGACGCTGCGCGCCCGCATCGCCCGCCTCAAGCAGGAGCAGGAAGGCCGGATTGCCGAGCCGCTGATGTGCCCGGACGAGTTGGTCAAAACAGCACCGCAGATCTGCGAGAACGAGCAGAAGCTTCTGGTGGCGCGGCGACAGAATTTCGACACCAAGCTTTCGGTGCTGAAGTCGCGCCTCGACCAGCGCGAGAAGGAACTCAACGAAGCCAAGGTCAACGTGACCCGGCTGACCGACAGTCTCACCGTCAGCGACAGGGAGGCCGAGCTCGTCACCTCCATGGTCAAGCGCAAGTTGATGGCCCAGACCGAGCAGATCCGCGTCGACCGCGAGCAGACTGAAATCAGGGGCCAGCTCAACCTTGCCCAGGAAACGATCAAGCGCACCGAGGCCGCGATCGGCGAAGCCAAGCTTCAGGTGGACGAGTTCGGACTGCAGTTGCAGCAGGAGGCGCTGGACGAACTGACTCAGGCGCTGGCCGAGCTTTCGGTCGTGGACGAGACCATCCGCGGTGCTACCGACCGCGTCGCGCGTACCGATATCCGCTCGCCCGTCGACGGCATTGTCAACACGCTCGACGTCAACACGCTCGGCGCCTTCGTGCAACCGGGCACCGTCGTCGCCGGCATCGTGCCAACATCGGATACGCTGCTGGTGGAGGCCCGCGTTTCACCGCGCGATGTTGCCTTCATTCGCCCCGAACAGCACGCGCTGATCAAAGTCTCGGCCTACGACTTCTCGATCTTCGGCGGCCTTGCCGGCAAGGTTCAGAATATCACCGCCGACAGCCTCGTCGACCAGAATACTGGAGAGCCCTACTATCAGGTGCTCGTCTCGACCGACCGCTCGGAGTTGGAGAAGGACGGCAAGTCGTATTCGATCATCCCCGGCATGATTTCGACGGTCGATATCATCACCGGCCGAAAGACCATTCTCAGCTACCTTCTCAAGCCGATCAACAAGGCACGAAACGAGGCGTTGCGTGAGCGATAGTGCCACAGCACCTGATAGCCTCAGGCTCAATGTGTTCACGCCGGACGATCTGGCGACCGACTTCCGTGTTGTCGTGCGCCAGGGAACGCGGCGCGGCATCCGTCTCGAACGCCTGTTCTGGACGACGCTGAAGCAGCTTGCCGAACACAATCATCTCACGATCGGCGAGATGGTGGAGGAGATCGCCCAGGCCAATGGCGACACCAGCAATCTCGCATCGGCCATCCGCGTCGCCTGCCTGCGCTGGATGGCAGACCAGAGCAGCGCACTTGCCAAGCTGGCTTCGCTGCGAACGATCAATGCCATCCTCGGCGCATGCCCCGCGCCCGCTTTCGCGTTGTCTTCGGGCAAGAAGATCCTGACGTTCAATCCTGCCTTCCAACATCTGGTGCGGCGGCAGCTGCCGGTAGGTTTCGGCGAAGACACGCATCGCGACCTCAGGCTGTCACTCGATCTCAACGTCACCGATATCTTTGCCCGACTTGACGCCAATGACGGCGTCCCGATCGCCAGCGGTTTCGTCATAGGTGCCGCCGAGCGGCGCTATCGCGGTCAGCTCAACATCGTCCGCGCCCCGATAAAGGTACCGGAACTGCTGCTATCGTTTGTGGTGAATGCCTGACCAGAGGGCCGCAGCGGGGTCGAAGAAGCTAAAGACCGGGCGTCCCCCGAAGCTCCTCGAACTTGCCTCAGCAGGACGCCCGGCCGGCGCTTTCCCCCAAAGCAATTCGTCTAGATAGTTGAACGGGCGCCCTATCGCCGATCCGGGATATGCTCCGGCCAGCCGCCCTGTTCTTTGCCTTTCACGCAGCCAGCAGACTATTTGCGGCCACCGTGGTCATGGTCGGCATGGTCGTGACCACCTTCATGATGGTCACCGCCTTCATGATGGTCGCCTCCCTGGTGATGGTCGCCGCCCTCATGATGGTCGCCACCCTGGTGGTGGTCGCCGCCTTCATGATGGTCGCCACCCTGGTGGTGGTCGCCGCCTTCATG
>NZ_JAMSHL010000026.1:0-77491 GCF_026521175.1 Aminobacter sp. MET-1
GCCGCCCGCGACAATGGCGAGACGCCAGGCATCGACCGCACCGCCAAGCTGTTCATTGGTGGCAAGCAGGTGCGCCCTGACGGCAACTATGCGCTGCCGGTGCTGACCTCCAAGGGCAAGCTCGCGGGCGAGGTCGGTCTCGGCAGCCGCAAGGACATCCGCGACGCGGTCTCGGCAGCCAGAGCCTGCAAGGCCTGGCCGGAGGCGACCGCCTACAACCGGGCGCAGGTTCTTTATTACCTCGCCGAAAACCTCTCCGGCCGCACCGAAGAGTTTGCGGCCCGCATCGTCGAACTGACCGGTGCCAGCCACAAGGCCGCCAAGGCCGAAGTCGAACAATCCATCGAACGGCTGTTCTGGTATGCCGGCATGGCCGACAAGTTCGAGGGCAGGGTGCACCAGCCGCCGGCACGCACGGTGACATTGGCGCTGCATGAGCCCGTCGGCGTCATCGGCATCGTCGCCCCTGACGAGGCGCCGCTGCTCGGCCTGATCTCGCTGCTCGCTCCGGCACTTGCCATGGGCAACACCACAGTCGTGGTGCCCTCGACCACGGCCCCGCTGGTTGCCACCGACCTCTACCAGGTGCTCGAATATTCCGACATTCCCGCCGGTGCGATCAACATCGTCACCGGGCACACGGCGGAACTCACAGCGGTCCTTGCCAAACACGATGACGTCGACGGCCTCTGGGTCGTCGCCGAAGCCGAGATCTGTGCCACGGCGGAAGCGGAATCGACGGGCAACCTCAAGCGCGTCTGGACCGGCCACGGTCGTTGCCTCGACTGGCCAACCGCCCAGGGCGAAGCCTTCCTCCGCCGTGCCATCGAGGTCAAAAACGTCTGGGTCCCATACGGCGACTGAGGCAATAGGGGCATCAAGGAGTGGGGAGTGAAGCGACAGGGAAGCCCGACCGCCTCGCTCCCCAATCTCTTCAGCTTATTTTCGTCAGCAGACTGATCAAGGTCGCTGCATCCTTCTCTGTCAGTGGCGCCATGGTTTCCTCTGTTATTTGCCGCGCCAACGGCACCAGATCTTCGACGGCGCGGCGGCCTTCGTCGGTCAGTCGAACCTGCAGGCGGCGCTTGTCGACCTCGTGCTTGCTGAGCTGGACAAGCCCGCGCGCCGCCAGCCGGTCGATCACACCCTTCACCGTCGCTGCGTCCATGGCGATCAGCATGCCCAACTGGTTCTGCGAGGTCTCGCCCATGTCGCGCAGCTTGGCGAGCGCTGCAAACTGCGGCGGCGTCAGATCGGCGATGTGCGAAGCGAAGATCGCCACGTGCCGCTGGTGGGCCTTGCGCAGGATGAAGCCGATCTGGTCCTGCAGCCGGTAGCCGCCGGCATCGGGATCCACGGGGCTCACCTGAGCCCATCCTGGGCCGAGATGTCCTCAGCCCTGAGCCCGCCCATGCGGTTGTGAACGCGCGGGCCACAGCTCATGACCAGCGCGAAGACGATCTCGTCAGAGCGCGGTCCATCGGGAACACCCACTTCCATGGCGTCGAAATGGCTGCGCACATAGGCGGCATTGATGTGGCCGATCGGTACATCGATGCGCGCGCCGAAGGCGCCGACCTTCTTGGCCGAAGGTACGATCGCCTTGGCCTCGCCCAACCTTTCGCGCATAGCATAGCCGCCGGGCACATGCCACAGCGCACCATGCTCCAGCTCTCCCGCCGATCCGACGATGGCGCCCTTGCCGTAGCCGTCGATGGCCTTGATGTCGCCGCCGAGGGCTTCGATCAGCCGATCCGTGAGCCTCAGGCCGAGCGCTTTGAGGTCTTCCATCGCGTCTTGCAGTTCCTCGACATAGCGTCCGGCGAAGGGGTTTTTCACCACAGCGAGCGCTGCCGCGCGTCGTCGCGGCACCGCAGCCGGCGGCCCGCCATCGTGAAAGATGTCCTCGACAATGACTGCAGTCTTTCGGATCGGAAAATCAGGCATCGACAGGTTCCCCCCTTGTCTCACCCAGGAAAGCGGCAAGCCCGGGCTTGCTGCGGATGCGGTAGTGACCTCCAAGAAATAGCGCTGCGGACTGGATCGACCCTTGCCGCATGAAAATATCCGCCACCGTGCTCCCGGCCTCAAGTGCAGTGGTGATTTCGTCGTCGTCCAGCGCGCCGATATCGACGGTGACGAGCCTGTCGCCGAGGTCGCTGTCGGGCGCTAGCTCGCGGGCCGATCGGCGCGCGACTTTGGGATGGCCGGGCAGGTCGATGGCGTTGGCGATCAATGTGGCTGCTGCATCGGCGGCGGCGCCGGTTCTGGCGAGCACAGTGACGGCATCGGCGATGCCGAGCGAGAAGCTGCGTCCGCGCCAGCCGCTGGTGGCAATGCCGCGAACCGGATCTTCGGCAGGGATCGTCAGGCGGTCGGCCAGGCCGCGGCCCGTACCGGCTATGGCCACGTCGATCCTGTGGCCGGGAGCGATGTGCAGCGCGATGTCGCCGCCATTGTTGACATAGGCGCGACTGAGGCTGCGGCCGAAAGTCATCGAGGCAAGTATCTCGTCGGCTACGGAACCGGCCACGGCCGCCATTGGCGTGATGAAAACATCGGCCAGCGGAGCGACGGCGGCCTCCATGCGTCGTGCCGTCGGGCCGCTGAACTGCCTGACGACACGGCCGGCAGGGCGGCGCAGGTTGGCGAGTTCCGCGACCAGTTCCCCGAGCATCGTCTCAAAGCGGGCTGCACCTTGCCGGTAGGCTGCCTGCACTTCGGCCGGATCGCCGAAGGCCTGGACGATCAGGTCGATTGGTCCGTGGTGGAAATGCAGACGCCGCCCGTCGGGCAGCCACGCGATTTCGGGTGCATTCATGGCGAACCGCCCGGCGCAGTCCGGCGCAGATGCGCCAGCGGTGGCCAGGGGTTGTTGGTCCCGGCCGATCCAGTCGCCCGTTCGTTGAAATAGGCGCCGCCGCGCCGGACTACGTCGTCGACGCTGCGGATTTCGGCCTCATAGCCGCCGAGCGCCAGATAGTGGTCTTTGCGCAGCGTGAATTCGATGGGCGCTACCAGCGCCGGCGTCGGCACATAGCCGAAGGCGCCGTCGGGCACCCTGATGACGTCGACCATCAGCGTGATGCCGCCGCCTGGCCAGACATAGACAGGCGCGCCGCCGACCGTGACGTAGGTTTGCAACAACTGCACCGACCGGGTCAGGTTGACGGGGTTTTCGGTGACGCCGGCCCTGAGGCTGCCGCCGGCACCGCCGATGAACAGCACGGTACACAAGGCCGGCTCGCAATTGTCCTCGATCAGCCGGACCGATTTCCGGAGACGGTCTGGGAATGGTTTTGCGACAGGCCGAAGGTCGCCGTCGAGTTCGTAATAGGCGAACTGCTCGCCCGTCGTTGACACCATCAGCAGCGAGAGACCCGGCCGTGCCCCTTTCTTGGCGTTCCATTCGCCCAATATGTCGAGCGGATCGGAGATCGACGTGCCGCCCCAGCCGAGCCCCGGCTCCGACACCTTGAAATAGCGCCCCGGCGTCGAGCGCCGGCCAAGGATCTTGATTCCCGTATCTTCCCAGCCGAGCACCTTGCCCGCTTGGTGCTCGGAGACGACGCCAGTGATGTGATCGTCGACCACCACCACTTCGTCGACCAGGCCGCGCCACTGGCTCGCGAACATGCCGATGGTTGCCGAACCGCAGCCGACGCGCATGCGATGCTCGGCGGTTCCATCGATCACAGGCGGCTGGCCAGCCTGCACGACGATCTTTGCGCCGCCGTCGATCTCAAGCTCCACCGCCCTCTTGCTGCAGAGATCGAGCAGGGTATCGCAGGTCACGCGGCCTTCCGACTTCGAGCCGCCGGTCAAATGATGCACGCCGCCGAGCGACAGCATCTGTGAGCCGTATTCGCCTGTCGTCACATGGCCGACGGCCTCGCCCTGGGCGCGAACCGTTGCAGTTTCCGCGCCGATGTGGCGGTCGGTGTCGATCTTCACCTTGACGCCGCAATAAGAGAAGATCCCTTCGGTGACGATGGTTACCAGATCGACGCCTTCGACCTCCTGGCTGACGATGAATGGCGCCGGTTTGTAGTCGGGATAGGTGGTGCCGGAACCGATGGCAGTGACGAAGCGCCTGGTGGTGTTGACCAGTTCGCCGTCCCAGGTCTCGCCACCAAACGGCACCACCGCTGCGCCATTTTCAACGGCATAGTCGAGCACGCGAACCGGGTCGCAGCGGACGATATGGCCGCCGAAATTGCCGTAGCGGTCGCAGGCGCCGGTGCGCCCCTCGGCGATGTAGCACATGACCGGGCAGGCATCGCAGCGCAGCTTGTCGCCTGACTGGCTGTTGCCGGGCTCATGGCCTTCGAAGCGTTCGGACAATTCGTTCATGACGACCGCACCCCACGCAATGCCTCCATGATACGCGTGGGCGTTGCCGGAACCTTGCGGACCGAAACGCCCGTGGCGTGGCGTATGGCATTGAGGATTGCCGGTGCCGTCGGGATCAGCACATGTTCGCCCAGGCCCTTGGCACCAAAGGGTCCTTCTGGGTCCGGAACTTCCACCAGTATGGTCTCGATTGATGGAACGTCGCCAATTGTAGGGATCAGATAGTCGTGCAGGTTCTCGGTGCGGCCGGGGATGTATTCCTCCATCAGCGCCATGCCGATGCCCTGGGCGATGCCGCCCTCGATTTGTCCCACGGCCAAAAGCGGATTGATCGCCTTGCCGACATCATGGGCGGCCGTGAATTTCCTGAGGCTGACCGTGCCCAGCCTGAGATCGATTTCAAGCTCGGCGATCTGCGCGCCGTAACCATAGACGGCATAGGGCTTGCCCTGGCCCTTGGCATCGAGCGGCAGGGTTGGCGGGTCGTAGCTTTCCTCGGCGGCGAAGACCAGTCCTCCCGCATCGCGCTCCAGCCTGGAGAGATCGATGTGGCGGCGTGTCTCGCCTTCCCAGACCGTCAGCATGCCGTTTTCGAGATGCAGCTTCGCGGCAGGTGAGGCATTGGCATGGCGCAGCAGCTTGTCGCGCAGCGCCCGCGCCGCCTTTTCCGCAGCCCTGCCCGAAACATAGGTCTGGCGCGACGCCGATGTCTTGCCGGCGTCGGGCGTGATCGCCGTATCGGCGCCGCGCAGCGTGAAATTCGAAAGCGGCAGGCCAAGTGCATCGGCGGCGATCTGGGCGATGACCGTGTTCGACCCCTGGCCGATGTCGACCGCGCCCTGATGCAGCACCACGTTGCCCTCTGCAGCGATGCCGAGCCGGATGGTCGAGGGATTTGGCAGCGAGGTGTTGCCGCAGCCATACCAGCAGGAGGCGATACCGACGCCACGCTTGATGCTCTCGCTCGCGGCATTGAATGCCTCAGCCTCATCAAGCGCGCGGCGCCAATGCGGTTCAAGCTTGTCCAGGCATTCGCCTATACCGACGCCGGCCTCGAGCCGCTGCCCTGTCACCGTTTCGCATCCGTTACGAAGTGCATTGTTCCGACGCAATTGCAGGCGATCGATGCCGAGCATGTCCGCCAGTTCGTCGAACAGCGTTTCCTGCATGATCGTCGCTTGCGGCACGCCGAAACCGCGAAAGGCACCGGAAATGGGCCCGTTGGTGTGGATGGCCCGGGCGCTGGCGCGGTAATTCGGCGTCACATAGGGGCCGCAGGCGTGGACCGGCACGCGGTTGGCGACGGTGGGACCGAAGCTGGCATAGGCGCCGGTGTTGAACTCGCCATCGAACACCATGCCGAGCACCATGCCGCGGGCATCCGCGCCGATTGTGGCGGTCATCGTGGCCGGATGGCGCTTGGTCGTCGAAGCCATGGATTCGGAACGGGTGTAGGCGAGTGCTGCCGGCCTGCCGGTCTTGAGCGCCACCAGCCCGATCAGCGGCTGCAGCGACACATCGATCTTGGAACCGAAGCCGCCGCCCGTTGCCGTCGGCACGATGCGCACCTTGTCCGTCGAAAGGCCTAAAATGCCGGCTGTTTCCTCGCGGTCAAGATGGGGCGCCTGGGTACAGGCGACGATGGTGAGCATGCCGTCCTCGGCAAATGCATAGCCGGCTTCCGGCTCGATATAGGCGTGCTCGACATAGGAGGTTTCGATCTGGCCTGTCACGGTGCAGGTTGCTGCGGCAAGTGCCGCGTCCGGCTCGCCGCGCTCAACGAAACCGCGCACCAGGACGTTGCCTGGCCTGTCGGCGTGCAGCAGGGCTGCATCGCTGGTTTGCGCCTGTGCCGGATCCAGCGTCGACGAGAGCTCCCGCCATTCGATCGGGAAGGTCGCCATGTCCAGGTCGCGTGCTGCCCAGGGCTCGCAGGCCACCAGCGCCACCGCCTCGCCGCGGAATCGCACTTCCGTCTCGGCCAGCGCCGGTTGATCGGCGAAGGAAGGGATGACGCCGAAGCGATTGACGCCGCCAATGTCGGCGGCGGTAAAGATGGCAACGATGCCGGGTGTGGCCTTGAAGGCGTCGAGATCGCTGAAGCGGAAGGCGGCGCGGTGGTAGGGCGAGCGCACGACCAGCACCGCCAGCGCGTCGGTAGGGAAGGAATCGCCGCCAAATTTTTCGCTGCCGGTGATCTTAGGCACGCCGTCGAGCCGGACGGGCGATGTCCCCACAGCGTGGCCAGCGGACGGGAGGTGCAAGTCGCAGTGCCTGGATGGCGATACGGAGCGCCACGCCTCCACCACCGCGTCGATGATCTTGCGATAGCCGGTGCAGCGGCAGAGCACGCCGCCGAGGGCGTCCCTGACCTGCTCCTCGCTCGGCTGCGCGACGTGCTCCAAAAGGGCCGTGGCGGCCATCAGCATGCCCGGCGTGCAGATGCCGCATTGGGCGGCGCCATGCGCCAGGAACGACGCCTGCAGGGCGGAAAGAGCCTGTTCGCCGAGGCCTTCGACGGTGCGGATGCTTGCGCCTTCCGCTGCCGCCGCCGGCATCAGGCAGGCGCAGACCGGCTGGTTGTCGAGCAGCACCGTGCAGGCGCCGCAGTCGCCGGCATCGCAGCCCACCTTGGTGCCGGTGAGCCCGAGTTCGTCGCGCAGCACCGAGGACAGCCGCCGCATCGGCGCAACCGACACCGATACGGGCGTGCCGTTGACCGCGAAGCTGATGGGCGCGCGGTCGGTCTTCATGCGGCTGCCCGCCTGTTCGTTTCGGCTGTCGCGGCAAGCAGGGCGCGAATGACGATTTCCCGCGCCGCCTCGCGCCGGTAGCCAGCGCTGCCGCGCACGTCGTCGATGGGCGCAAGTTCGTCGAACGAGATGCTGGCTGCGATTTCGGTGACGGCACCGGCAGGTTGGTCAACAAGTGCTGCCTCGAGCTTGCGCAGTCGTTGCGCGACCGCCGAGCAGGCGCCGACTGCGATGGCCGCCTGTGCGATCCGACCGTTGCCATCGAGCGCGAGCCTTGCCGCCGCCATGGCGATGGAGATGACAAGGTAGCGCCGGGCGCCGAGCTTGACGAAGGCGGATCGCCCTGCGGTCGCTGCCTTGGGTATCCGCACCGCCGTTACCAGTTCGTTCGGCAGCCTCGCTGTCCTGCGGTTGCCCAGAATGAAGGCGTGCAGAGGCAGGGCCCGGCTGCCCGAGGACGACTGCAGCTCGACTTCGGCGTCGAGCGTCATCAGAGGAGGAACGCCATCGGCAGCCGGCGAAGCATTGCAGAGATTGCCTGCCACGGTGGCGACGTTCTGGATTTGGATCGCACCTATCTCGCGCGCCGCCTGTTGCAGTGCCGCGAATGCCGGGGGCAACTCGGTATCGTGGATGTCGGTCCAGCTTGTTCGCGCACCGATGACGATGTGACCTGGGTTTTCGCGCAAGCCGCGCAGTTCAGCCAGTCCGTTGATGTCGAGGATGTCTTCCTGGAGCGGCTTACTGCCGAGGGCGGGGTAGAAATCCGTGGCCCCAGCCACCACCCTCCAGGCGCCTTCATCGAGAAGGGCCAGCGCTTCGTCGAGCGTCTTGGGTCTCGCGTAGCGTGTCACGCAATGCCTCCCGGCCGATAGCCGGTCAAATCATTCGCATGCAAAAGATAACCTTCGGCAACCTTTTGTCAAAGGCGGCGTGGAAGTGGCCGCCGCGCCAACTTGCTGGTTGACCTAAGCTGGCATCCGGCTCAGTTTCGGCGACCCCGAAAACCCTGTTCGTGAGGAGGTTCCATGGCCGCGGACGCGCTTATCGTCATCGACGTGCAGAACGACTTTTGTCCTGGCGGCGCGCTGGCCGTGTCGGGCGGCGATGAGATCATGCCGCTGGTCAACGACCTCATCCGCAACACCGAGCATGTGGTGCTGACCCAGGACTGGCACCCCGCGGGCCATTCGAGCTTCGCCTCGAGCCACCAGGGCCGTAATCCCTATGACACGATCGACATGCCTTATGGCCCGCAGACGCTGTGGCCGGACCATTGCATCCAAGGTAGCAAGGGCGCCGATTTCCACACCGGGCTTGCCTGGAGCAAGGCCGAATTGGTGATCCGCAAGGGTTATCGCCTGGGCATCGACAGTTATTCGGCCTTTTTCGAGAACGACCACCTGACGCCGACAGGGCTTGCCGGCTATCTGCGCGAGCGTGGCATCGGTGAGATTACGCTTGTCGGTCTCGCCACTGATTTCTGCGTGGGCTTTTCGGCGCTCGACGCAGTGGCACAGGGATTTGCCACCACTGTTCGGCTCGACGGATGCCGGGCGATCGACCTCAATGGGTCCCTTGACGCCATGATCGAGAGGATGCGCGCGGCAGGCGTCACGCTCGCCTGAGCGGGCTTCGCGGGGAAACGACGAAGATTTCGAAAAGTCCGGCGCCATACGTCGGCATGAGGGACTAAATGAGATTTGCGCGTGTTGCGGCTGCGTCACTGGCGCTGGCCGGCCTGCTGGGCAGTGCGGGGACGGCGTTGGCCGCCGAGCAGGGGCTGCCGGGGGCGTCGATGTCTCTTCTGTGGGCGCTGCCTTTCGCCGGCTTGTTGCTGTCGATCGCCACCGGACCGCTGCTTTACCCGCATGTGTGGGAACATCATTACGGCAAGATCGCAGCCGGCTGGGCA
This sequence comes from Aminobacter sp. MET-1, assembly GCF_026521175.1. NCBI lineage: Bacteria > Pseudomonadati > Pseudomonadota > Alphaproteobacteria > Hyphomicrobiales > Phyllobacteriaceae > Aminobacter > Aminobacter sp. MET-1. Next base: position 9,022 of record NZ_JAMSHL010000026.1, read on the forward strand.
GCCCTGGTCGTCGTGCCGCTGGCGCTGTCCTTCGGCTTCGACGTGTCGATTGAGGCGGTGCTGCACACGCTGCTGCTCGAATACATGTCATTCATCATCCTCCTGTTTGCGCTGTTCGCCATCTCGGGCGGCATATTGTTGGCCGGCAATATCGAGGGCACGCCGCGGGTCAATGCTGGCCTGCTGTTGATAGGCGCGCTGCTGGCCTCGGTCGTCGGCACGACGGGCGCCTCGATGATCATGATCCGGCCGGTGATCCGGGCCAATGACAACCGGCCGTTCAACGCCCATGTCGTCGTTTTCTTCATTTTCTTGGTGTCCAACATCGGCGGCTCGCTGACGCCGCTCGGCGATCCGCCACTGTTTGTCGGCTTCCTGCGTGGCGTCGACTTCTTCTGGACGACAACCCATCTCTGGCGCGAGACTTTGCTGGTCGGCGGCATCGTGCTGACAGCCTTCCTCGTTGTCGACTGGCATTTCCATAGGCGCGAGCAGGGTCAGCCGAAGGTAAAGGACCCGACGCCGCATTCGAAGGTGCGCATCCGCGGCCTCGCCAACATTCTGCTGCTTGCAGGCGTCATCGCTGCGATCCTGCTTTCGGCGTCGTGGAAGCCTGGTGTCGAGTTCTCGGTCTATGGCGTCCATGTCGAGCTACAGAACCTCGTCCGCGACGTCATTATCCTGGTGCTGGCCTTTGTTTCGCTGGTGGTCACTCGCAAGGAATACCGCGCTGCCAACGGCTTCTCCTGGGGCCCGATAACAGAAGTCGCCAAGCTGTTTGCCGGCATCTTCATCTGCATCGTGCCTGTCATCGCCATCTTGCGCGCCGGGCTCGACGGGGCGTTTGCACCGCTGGTGTCGCTGGTCACCGGGCCAGGCGGCGAGCCCAACAACCTCGCCTATTTCTGGCTTACCGGCGCATTGTCGTCGTTCCTCGACAATGCGCCGACCTATCTCGTTTTCTTCGAGCTCGCCGGCGGCGATCCGCAGGCGCTGATGACGACCTTTGCCGGCACCCTGATGGCGATCTCGGCCGGTGCGGTGTTCATGGGCGCCAACACCTATATCGGCAACGCACCCAACTTCATGGTCTATGCCATCGCTAGGGAGAGCGGTGTCAGGATGCCTGGCTTCTTCGGCTACATGCTGTGGTCGGGCGCGGTGTTGATCCCGACCTTCCTGATCGCTGGGTTCGTGTTCTTCGGGTGAGGTACGTGGAGGTGTCGGGCGCCGCCCTAACCTCTCCCCACAAGTGGCACTTGCCCCTTGTTCCCGTCACTACGGGGAGCTACCCCACGCCGACATAGCGCCTTACCATTTCAGGGTCCTTGTGCAGCCGTGCGACGTCGACCGTCTCGCGATTGCGGCCGTTTTCGATGAAGGCGACGCGGTCGGCCAGCGACAGAACCGCATCGACGCGCTGTTCGACCAGGATGGTAGACACGCCGTGCTGGCGCAGGCTGGCCACCGTCTCGCGAATGCGCGCGATCATCGACGGCATCAACCCTTCGGTCGGCTCGTCGAGCAGCAGCACGTCGGGTTCGAGGCAGAGCGCGCGCGCCATGGCCAGCATCTGCTGCTCGCCCCCCGACAGCGTGCCGGAGCGCTGCTTCAGCCGTTCGCGTAGCACCGGGAACAGGTCTAGGACCGCCTCGCGGGTCACGGCGCCCTTGCGCCGCGTCATCAGCCCGATTTCGATGTTTTCGGCGACGGTGAGTTCGGCAAACAGACGCCGGCCCTGCGGCACATAGGCGATGCCGGCCCTGGGCACCTCATGCGCAGGCAACTCGGTGAGCTCCCGCCCGCCGCGCCGGATCGAGCCGGCCCGCGCCCGCACCAGTCCCATGATCGCCTTCAGCGTCGTGGTCTTGCCCGCGCCATTACGGCCGAGCAGGCACAAAACCTCGCCCTTGTTCAGCTCGAGGTCGAGCCCGTGTAGCACCTGCACCTCGCCATAGAAGCAATCGAGCCCTGAAATCGTCAGCACGGCACTCATGCGCCGGCCTCCCCGATGGTGCCGAGATAGGCCTCTTGCACCGCCGCATTGGCGCGGATTTCCGGCGGCGTGCCTTCGGCGAGAATACGCCCGGCGTTGAGAACGGTGATGCGGTGGGCGAGCGCCATCACCACCTGCATGTTGTGTTCGATCAAGAGCACCGTCGCGTCCCTGGAGATGTCGCGTACCAGGGTGATGAAGCCTTCGATCTCGCTGTCCGCCAGTCCTTGCGTCGGCTCGTCGAGGATGAGCAGCCGCGGCTTCAGCGCCAGCCCCATGGCGACTTCCAGCAGGCGCTGATGGCCATAGGCCAGTGTGCCCGCCGGGATGTCGGCGCGCGAGCCAAGCCCGACACGCTCCAGCGCCTGCATCACCCCTTGCCGCACCGCCCCGCGTGAGCGGCCGTCGGTCAAGGTCCGCTGCAGCGGCAGGGCGACATTGTCATAGACAGAGAGATTGGCGAAGACGCTGGTGATCTGGAAGGTGTAGGCGATGCCGCGCCGGACCCTAAGATGAGCCGGCATGTCGGTGATGTCCTCGCCGTCGAAGACGATTGTGCCCGCACTCGGCGCGTAGCGGCCGCACACCAGGCTGACGAAGGTGGTCTTGCCGGCGCCGTTGGGTCCGATGACAGCCCGGATCTCGCCGGGCACAACCGAAAAATCGACATCGTCGACGGCGCGCAGGCCACCGAATTGGCGCGACAGGTTCCTGACGACAAGCAACGGCGTCATGGCAACCACCTGACCCAGCGCTCCCGCACCGTGCCAAGCACGCCTTTGCGGAAATAGAGCACCAGAAGGATCAGCACCACGCCGACCACCAGCATGTAGGCCGAGGTGTAGCCGCTGGCGATGTCGATGACGTAGTACATGAACAGGGTGCCGATCAGCGGCCCGAGCGTCGTCGCAGCGCCGCCGAGCAGCACCCAGAGCAGCGGCAGGATCGAATATTGCACCGAAGCGAAGGTCGAGCCGACATAGCCGAACAAGAGCGCATAGGCGGCACCGGCAGCGGCGCAGATGACGCCCGAGGTCACCACCGCCGCCAGCTTGTTTGTGAAGGTGTCGTAGCCGAGCATCCTGGTGCGCTCCTCGTTCTCGCGGATCGCCACCAGCACGCGGCCATGGCGCGAACGCACAACGGCGAGCGTGGCAAACAGAACGATGGCGAACAGGGCAACCGCGAGAAGATAACGCGTCGTCGGATTGGTGAGATCGAGCGTGGTCTCGCCCAAGGCGACCTGCCTTGCCTGCTGCTGCAGCACCAGCCCTTCGTCGCCGCGCGTCCATTCGCCGAAATAGAGCGTGACGAGATAAAACACCTGCGCGAACATCATGGTGACGATCATGAAGGCGACGCCCGATGTCCTGAGCGCGAGCAGGCCGATCCCTGCCGAGACCACTAGGCCGGCGGCGAGGCCCGAGGCGAAGGCGGCAGGCACGCCCCAGCCGAGATGGTAGAGCGGCAGGCCGGCGCCGTAGAGCCCGGCGGCGAAGAACATGGCGTGGCCGAGGCTGAGCAGCCCGGCATAACCGAACAGCATGTTGTAGCCCATGGCAAAGACCGCGAGCACCAACACCCTTGCCAGCACGGCATGGTGATACTCGGGCAGGGCGAAGTTGAGCGCGACGAGCAGAGCGATGACCGCCGCATGCAGGGCGTAGACCTTAGCCGTCCCGTCGCCGCTCATTTCGTCGCCGCTCCGAACAGGCCCTGCGGGCGGAACACCAGCACCAGGGCGACGAGCAGCGTGGCGATGATCTTGGCCAATGTCGGCGAGAAGAACACCGAAATGATGCCATCGGAGACGCCGATCAGGAGCGCCGCCACCACGGTGCCGCGCAGCGAGCCGAGCCCGCCGACAATGACGACGATGAAGGACAGGAGCAGCGGGTCGAGCCCCATCAGGTAATGGGCCTGGCTGATCGGCACGATCAGCACCGCAGCGATTGCCGCCAGCATGGCACCGAGCGCGAATACCGCGCCATAGACACGTCCGACCGGGATGCCGAAGGCCTGCGCCGTCTCGCGGTCATGTTGGGTGGCGCGCATCACCAGCCCGATCCTGGTGCGGGTCAAGACGAACCAGGCGGCAATCAAAAGCAGTGCCGAAGCTGCGATGATCGACAGCTTGTAGCCAGAATAGCCGAACCATGGCAGTTGGATGCGGTAGTTGAACGGCGGCGTCACCGGCCGCGCTTCCGGACCGTAGAAGGTCAGCGCCAGCTGCTGGATGATGTAGAGCAGGCCGATGGTGGCGACGATCGTTGCTTCGGGGTTGTACTCGATCCGGCTGAGCACCAGCCGCTCCGATATCCAGGCGACGAAGCCCACGATCAGCGGCGACAGCACCAGAGCGGCAGCAAAACCCAGTGCCGGATGGCCGGTGACGGCTGACGTGATCGCCCAGGCGAGCACTGCGCCCAGCATGAAGAACTCGCCATGCGCGACATTGACGATGCGCATGACGCCGAAGACCAACGACAGGCCAAGTGCCGTCAAAGCAAGCACCGCAGAGGTGACGAGGCCTTCGAGCGTGGCCAACAGGAGGTGGGGTAAGAAGGGCATTCAGGTGTCGATTGTCCGGCAATGGCAGCGCTGCCCCTCACCCTTACCCTCTCCCCGTAAACGGGGCGAGGGGGGCGTCAGCGTTGCGGCCATCCTCCTTCTCCCCGTTCTGCGGGGAGAAGGTCCCGGCAGGGGGATGACGGGCAGCACCGGCATTGGCATCTTCAGCTCACAGCGGCTGCGTCGTGTAGTCCGCCTCGGGTGCGTAGATGCCGTCCTCGATCGATGTCCGGTGCACGACGTTGAGCTTGCCGCCTTCGACCTTGGAGATGTTCTGGTGGCCGAAGACCTGATGGATCTTGCCGTTGAAGATCTTGTCGCCTTGCGGATGCTCCGGCCCTTCCTTGAACTCGGTCAGCGCCTCGGTCGCCTCGACCAGCTTGGCGCGGTCCTCGGGGCCCTTGTAGCCTGCGTCTTCCATCGCCTTCTTGATGACGTAGAGCGTCTCCCAGCAGCCGAACATGTGGGCGGCGGTGGAGACGTCCTTTGGATCGCTCACCGAGGCGCCGTTGTCGTCGATGCCGACTGCCTTGCGATAGGCTTTCTGCGCCTCGCTGTCATTGGCCTGCGCATAGCGCGGCGAGCCTTCCCAGAAATGGCTGCCATCGAGGAATTCGAGCCCTGGGCTGTTGATGTCGACCGCTTCGAGCGAGTCGATGAAGCCGAACAGCTGCGGCTTGTTCGAGCCGTAGAACTCGCCCAGTTCCTTGACGAAGGTCAAGACGCCGGGGCCGACCATGACGTGGTACAGCACCTCGGTATGCGCCGGGATCTGCGGCAGGTATTTGGTGAACGAGCTTTCCGTCGGCGGGATCGGGATCTGGGCGATCACGTCGCCGCCCTGCGCCTTGATGGCGGGGCCGAAATAGTCGCGGTGATCGTAGCCGAAGGCATAATCGGGATAGATCATCGTCACCTTCTTGCCGAGGTTGGCCGCGACCCATGGCGCGACCGAGGTGACCTGCGAGCGCACGTCGGTGATCCCGGGCTGGAACACCCAGCGGTTCATCTTGCCCGAAGCGACGTGATAGCCCTCGCTGACCACGTAATAGGGGATCTTGAGCTCGCCGGCGGTCGGTGCAGAGCCGACGACCACATGGGAAAACAGCGTGCCATAGACCACGTCCGTCTTGTGCTGTGAGGCGAACTTGCCGACCACCTCGGCGCCGCGCTTGGGGTCGGTGCCGTCATCCTCGACGATGATCTCGACTGGGCGGCCATTGATGCCGCCGGCATCGTTGATGAGCTTGACCGCGGCATTGGTCGTCTTCTCGTACCAGCGGCCATAGGCGGCGCCGATGCCGGTGCGATGCGCCTGGAAACCGATCTTGATCGGTGCCGACGACTGCGCCTGCGAGTAGCGCACGAAACCCGGGGCTGCCATCAGGCCGGCGCCCGCGGCGATTCCCTTGAGCGCCGCGCGGCGCGAGATGTTTTTCCTGCCGAGATCGAAGAAGCCGTTGCTGTCGGTCATGCCCTGTCCCCTTGTGCGCTTTTGACTGCCGATGCTGCGGATTGGAAGTCTTTGTTGGAGCGAAAACCGGATGCATGCAAACTAGATCACCGATCCTCGGGCTGGCAATAGAACCTTACCCAGGGTCAGCAACTCCTGCATTTGAACTATCCGGCAGTCGGGGTCGAGAGCAGCCACAGGCCAAAGACGGTGTAGCCGATCATCAGCAGCGTCAGCGGCAGCTGGCTCAGCGTTGCTCGGGCGGCCCTCGGGTGAAGCCGGTAGGCCAGCAAATGGGCTGCGAGTACGGCCAGCACATGGCCTCCGATGATGGCTGCGGCCTGCAGGTTCCACAGCCACCATGCCGAGTCCGCCCCCATCACGATGCCCGCCTCGACCGTCATACCGGCTGTGCCGAACAGGTTCCAGCCGCGGCCGAGCGGGTCGGACAAGGCGGCAATCGCATATTGGCCGTTGACCAGCAGCGACGTCAGATAGTGCGAGAAATGATAGGCAAGCGCGATCGGCACGATCGACCAGACCAACAGCCCGGCAGCCTTGGGCAGCGGCAACGTGCTGCGGACCAATCTCTCGCCGGCCAGCACGGCAATGAACCCGAGGCCGGCGAGCAGGACGAACATCGCCGCAAGCCCGGTGCTGTTGATGCCGATGAGCGACGAGCGGCCGGGGAATTCGAGCGGGTTGACGCCGTTCCAGCCGAGCCAGACGAAAGTCTTCGAAAAGCCGTCGAAGGAGACCGAGGCGAGCGTCAAAAGCAGAAACAGCGCGCCCGACAGCGGCAACGGCTCGACCCGGTCGAGCTTGGCGCCGGGCCAGCACAGCGCGAGCTTCAGCCTGTCGCCCTGCCGTTCGCCCTCGATGATGCCGAAGCGCGAGATCATGGCGAAGAAGGCCGAGAGGAATTCGCCCTGCCGGCTCCAGCGCTCGAAGCCTAAGGCGAGCATAAAGGCGAACGAAACGACCCAGTAGAGGCCTGCGGCGATGGCGAGGCGTTCGGGATCGTCGGGCGCCGGATCGATCAACTCGAACCAGGCGAAGGCGGAAAACAGCACGAAGGCCGGCCAGTAGCCGACCCATGCAGGAAACTTGAGCGCGCCCTCGCGGGGGGCTGCATTTCCCAGCACCTTGGCGATCAGCCGGTATGGCCCGTACCAGGGACTGAGCCAGCGCCAGGCATTGCCGGCGAGGCCCTGGACCAGCGTCAGGCCGACCCACAGCAGTGTCCAGACAACGAGGGGCAAGGGATTGGACAGCGGGTCGCGGCTGCCAAACAGGCCCGCGGCGAGCAGCATTGCAAAGCCCATGAAAGACAGCAGGCTCAAGGGCAAGGCAAGGTCCGGCACAGAGCCAAGGGCCAGCCGCTGCCGCCATACCGCGACAAGCCGCTGCGGCGGCACCAGAGCCAAGACAAGAAAGCTCGCGGCAACCGCAAACGCTGCGCCGGCCATGTAGTATCCGGTTGGAAGCAGCAGCACGTGGCTCCGGTCGGAGGCATGGGCGAAGGCAGGGGCGCTCGGCAACATTGCCGCAACGATTGCTGCCGAACGGCGGAGGACTTTGCCCATCGTTGTTGCAGGCTGCGTTTTCACGGTTTCAATGTGCCACATGTCGGTGGTGCTGGAGGACAACCGTATTCGGATCCAGTGCTTTAGTTCGTGGATTCGACCACGACGAAGCCGATCGCATAGCTGACGATCATGGCAAGGAAGAAGGCCGTGGACTTGGCGACTGCTATCATAGCATTCCCCACCGAGCGCGACCGGAACAGGTAGACCAGCAGTCCGAGCGCTGACGTTATCACCAGCAGCCACAGGTTCCACCGGGTCACCGAAACCGGGCGCGTCAGTGAATCCTGATAGCACCACTGCGCGACCAGCAGGCTGGACAGGAACGAGAAACCGATTTTGGTGGCTTGCCCTGAGATGGAGAGGGTATCGATCACGCCGAGGGCGAAATAGGTGACGAGCAACAGCAGGAGCACGATGGTCTTGCGGCTCGGAACCCACTTCATCCGTAGCCGCCTCTCGACTAGACCTTCACCAACTGTTCGACGCGATCCTTCTCGCCGAAGATGCGCAGGTAGCGGGCGATCTCGGCTTTGTCGCCGGTCGCCTTTGCCGGGTTGTCGGCGAGCTTCACGACGGGATGGCCGTTGGCCTCGGTGACCTTGCAGACCAGTGAAATCGCATTCAGCCGGTCGGTTGGCCGCGGCGCGCAGCCTTCGAAGTCGTTGGTCAGGTTGGTGCCCCAGCCAAAGGACATGCGCACCTTGCCTTTAAAGTGGTGGTAGGTGTCGATGATGGTGTCGACGTCGAGGCCGTCGGAGAAGATCAACAGCTTCGAGCGCGGGTCCTGGCCGCGTTCGCGCCACCATTTCAGGATGCGTTCGCCGCCCTCGATGGGCGGGGCACTGTCGGGACGGAAACCAGTCCAGTCGGCTACCCAATCAGGCGCATCGCGCAGGAAGGCAGCGGTGCCAAACGCGTCTGGCAGCACGATTAACAGGTTGCCGCCATAATAGCGTTGCCAGTCGCGCAGCACCCTATAGGGCGACTGCTTAAGCTCATCCTCGTTGTCGGCGAGCGCGCCATAGACCATCGGCAATTCATGCGCATTGGTGCCGAGCGCTTCGAGGTCGGTGTCCATGGCCAGGAGCACGTTGGAGGTGCCGGTGAAGGCGTTGCCGATGCCTTCCTTCAGCGCCTCGACGCACCAGCGCTGCCACAGGAATGAGTGGCGGCGACGGGTGCCGAAATCCGAGATCTTGATGTCGGGCAGTTTCTTCAGCCGCTCGGTCTTGTCCCACATCTTGGCCTTGGCGCGCGCATAAAGCACGTCGAGCGCGAACGGGCCGAAGGCCTTCATGGCCGAACGGGAGCGCAGCTCGTTGATGATTGCGAGAGCAGGGATCTCCCACAGCGTGGTGTACATCCACGGGCCGGCGAAAGTCAGCTCATACTGGCCGTCGCGCTTTTCGAGGTGGTATTCGGGCAACTGGAAATCTTCGAGCCAGGCCAGGAATTCCGGCTCGAAGATCTGCTTGCGGCCGTAGAAATTGTTACCGCCCAGCCAGATCATCTCCTTCTTGGAGAAGCGCAGCGACCGTGCGTGGTCGAGCTGCTCGCGCAGTTCGCCTTCGTCGATCTCTTCGGCGAGCTTGACCGAGGTGGCGCGGTTGATCAGCGAGAATGTGGCGTCGACCTTGCCGTGCATGCCCCAGATCATCTGCAGCATCAGAAGCTTGTAGAAATCCGTGTCGAGCAGCGAGCGGACGATCGGATCGAGCTTCCAGGTGTGGTTGTACACCCGCCTTGCAATGTCGGTCCTTGCCATTCCGCCTCGGTCCTCCCGGCGCATGGCTCCCGGTTTCGGATGGGATCATGCGCAGATACAAAGTGCTGCGGCCCGCCAGCGGCGCGCTTGCGTTGCTAGCTTTGGGATATAGCGCACCGGCGATCAAGCGCCCGACCACAAAAATCGATCCGTGGCCTCATGGTTGCATCGGCTGGATGAAATAGACGGCGCGGCTGCTCATGCCGCCGGCGCAACCTTCTGCCCGCGACGCTTGCGAATGCTGATCTGGCCGGTCACCTGCTCTGGCGCGGGCAGTTCCTCGCGCTCGGCAAACAGCCAGTCGATGAAGGACTGCACGATGGGCGCCGAGCGCACTTCGTTGCGGCAGACGACATAGAAGGCATCGACCGCTGGCACCGACAGGTTGAAGGGTGTCACCAGCTGGCCGCGAGCGAGAAGGCTGGATGCGGTGACCGTGTCGCCGAGCGCGAGGCCATGGCCGTGCACTGCAGCCTCAGTGGTCAGGCTCGCGCCTGACATGCGGTGCTGCTGCCTCGGGCGCACGTCGAGCGCATCGGCCGCCGCCAGCCAGGTGTGCCACTCGCGCCCTTCGTCGGCATGGAGCAGCACGTGGTCGGCGAGGTCGCGCACGCTGCGGATCGGCCGGTTGTTGATCAGCGTCGGGCTGACGACGGGAAACAACTCGAGCGTCGACCACTTCTTCAGCCAGCAGTCGGTCCAGCTGCCGTCGCCATAGAGCACGCAGACATCGACGTCGGGCGAATGGATGTCGCGTGCGTCGTTGGAGGCGTTGAGGCGCAGGCTTATGCCCGGATACTGCGCGGTGAAGCCGCCGATGCGCGGCACCAGCCACAATGACAGCAGCGCCGGCACGCAGGAGACGGTGAGCTTGCCGGAGCTTGTTGGTCTGGTCATGCGGGCGGTGGCGGAGGCAATGCTTTCGAAGGCGCCCGATACGGCAGGCAGAAGCTCGGCGCCTTGCGGAGTGAGCTTGAGGCGCGAGCCGCTGCGCTCCAGAAGCTTGACCTTCAGCGTCGCCTCGAGCGCGCGGATCTGGTGGCTGATCGCACCATGGGTGACGTTGAGCTCGCCCGCGGCCTTGGTCAGCGAGCCATGGCGCGCGGTCGCCTCGAAGGCGCGAAGCGGGTTCAGCGGGGGCAGGCGCCGGGACATGAAAACTCCGCCTGGAAGGGGTCTCTGCTGTGAGAAATTCTCACAGCAGAGACCTTAACATTATCAATTGCTATTTCAACGGCGCTGCCGGAGACTTGCCCGATAACAAGCAAAAGCATGCGGGGAACATGAGGTGTCAGGCTGGCCGCCGGGAGCGGACAGCCACAGGCGATCGCCCGCATTGCCATCTCGGACCACAGGAGGACATCATGGGTTTCGACGTCAAAAAACTTGACGAGCTGCGCAAGAAATATGGCGAGGGCCATGGCGGCGACCTGTTCGACCCGAAGTTCCGCCGCGTCGCCGACAAGATCTTCAACAAGTCGGGCACGCGCCTTGCGCCCTACTCTGGTATCCCGACCTTTCTGACCGCGCCCTACCTGCCGGTCGACAACGACAATCCCGATTTCGGCGACCTGCAGGTCGCGATGGTCGGCGTGCCGATGGATCTCGGCGTGACCAACCGTCCGGGCTCGCGCTTCGGCCCGCGTGCGGTGCGCGCCATCGAACGCATCGGACCCTACAATCATGTGCTCGACTGCGCCCCGGTGCAGGAGTTGCGCGTCGCCGATATCGGCGACATCGCCTTCCGCAGCCGCTACCGGCTCGAGCTCAGCCATGAGGACATCGAGCGCCGCATCGGCCAGATTGTCGACGCCGGCGTCGTGCCGCTGTCGGTCGGCGGCGACCACTCGATCACCCATCCGATCCTCAAGGCTGTCGGTAAGAAGCGCCCGGTCGGCATGATCCATATCGACGCCCATTGCGACACCGGCGGCGCCTATGACCTGACCAAGTTCCACCACGGCGGCCCGTTCCGCAACGCCGTGCTCGACGGGGTGCTCGACCCCACCCGCGTCATCCAGATCGGCATCCGCGGTTCGGCCGAATATCTGTGGGAGTTCTCCTACGAATCCGGCATGACCGTCATCCACGCCGAGGAGATCACCGGCATGGGCATCCCCGCCGTCATCGAAAAGGCGAAGAAGATCGTCGGCGACGGTCCGACCTATCTCTCCTTCGACATCGACAGCCTCGACCCGGCCTTTGCGCCCGGCACCGGGACGCCCGAGGTCGGCGGCCTGACGACGCGCGAAGTGCTGGAAATCATCCGCGGCCTCAAGGGCCTCAACTTGGTCGGCGGCGACGTCGTCGAGGTGGCGCCGCAGTATGATTCGACCACCAACACCGCGCATGCCGGCGCCCAGGTGCTGTTCGAGATCCTGAGCCTGATGATGTTCAGCCCCTTCGTTGCCAACAAGGGCGCCTGACCACAACGATTTCGTCTGGCCGCTGTTCTGGAAAAGGCGGCCAGATGCTAACGAGAAGCTTCAACAACATTCCAGAGGGAACCATCACATGAACATCAGGACATTTCTGCAGTCGACGGTCGCCGCTCTGGTTGTCGCGGGCGCAGCCGCTTTCGCCGCAGCGCCGGCCAATGCCGATGCGCTGGAAGACATCGCCAAGGCCGGCCAGATCAATGTCGGCGTCTTCGCCGACTTCCCGCCCTTTTCCTCGGCCAGCGCCGATATGAGCCTCAAGGGCTATGACATGGATGTGGCGCAGGCCATCGCAGATGCGCTCAAGGTCAAGCTGAACCCTGTTGCGGTGACCGGCCAGAACCGCATTCCCTATCTCAACGATCATCGCGTCGATCTTTTGATGAGCGTCGGTTATTCCAAGGAGCGCGAGCAGGTCATCGACTTCGCCGCGGCCTACGCACCTTACTACATCGCCGTGATCGGCCCCGCCGAACTCAAGGTCTCGGGCAAGGAAGACCTCGGCGACAAGTCGATCGCCGTCAACCGCGGCACGCTCGAAGACACCTCGTTGACCGAGGCCGCGCCGGCCACTGCCGACATCAAGCGTTTCGACAACTACAACGCCGTCATCCAGGCCTTCATCTCCGGCCAGACCCAGCTGATGGTGGTGGGCAACGACGTCGGCGCCCAGGTGCTGGCGCGCCAGGAGGCGCTGAAGCCGGAGCAGAAGTTCCAGCTTTTGACCTCGCCGTCGCATATTGGCCTCAACAAGAACGAGGAAGGCCTGAAGAAGGTCATCAACGACACGGTTGCCGCCATGCTGGCCGACGGACGTCTCGGCAAGTCATCGGAGCAGTGGCTGAAAGTTCCGCTCAACCCCGAGAACCTCAAGGACTGATCGGTGAGCTACAGCCTCGACTTCGGCTGGCTTGAAGGGGCCGCGGGCGCAATCGCCCGCGGCGCCGCCATGACGATCCTGCTGATCGTCGTGACGACGATTGCCGGCACGCTGATATCGGTGCTGGCGGCAGCCGGCCGGCGCAGCGGGCCGAAATGGCTGAAACATGCCATCACTGTCTATGTCGAGGTGATCAGGAACACGCCGTTCCTGGTGCAGCTGTTCTTCATCTTCTTCGGCCTGCCGGCGATCGGCATCCGGCTCGACCCGATCGTCGCCGCCATCCTGGCGATGACGCTCAACATGGCCGCCTACACCACCGAGATCGTCGGCGCCGGCCTCGACGCCGTGCCCAGGGGCCAGCACGAGGCTGCGGCTGCCTTGGGCTTGCGGCCGCGCCAGGTCTTCGTCAAGATCGTGCTGCCGCAGGCGCTGAAAGTCATCTTTCCGGCGTTGACCAGCCAGATCGTGATCATGATGCTCGAGTCATCGGTCGTGTCGCAGATCGCAGTGCGCGAACTCACCTATGAGGCCGACATGCTGCAGGCCCGCACCTTCCGCGCGTTCGAGACCTATTTCGTCGTCACCATGATCTATCTCGGTCTTTCGATCGCACTGCGCCGCATCCTCGTCGGCGTCGGCCGGCGCACGCTCTCGGCGGGTGTGTCATGATCGAGTTCACCTTCTGGGACATCCTGCGCAACCTGATCTTCGCGACGCGCTGGACCGTGCTTCTGTCGATCGCAGCCTTCATCGGCGGCGGCATCGTCGGCATCGCCATCCTGTTCCTGCGCATCTCCAAGGCCAAGTGGGCGCGCCGTTTCGCCAGCGGCTACATTGCGCTGTTCCAGGGCACACCGCTGCTCATGCAGCTGTTCCTGATGTTTTTCGGCCTGCCGATGCTGGGCTTCCGCATCGAGCCGTGGACGGCGGCAGTGCTCGGACTGACCTTCTTTGCCAGCGCCTATCTCGCCGAGATCTGGCGCGGCGGTGTCGATGCGCTGCCGCGCGGCCAGTGGGACGCCGCCGCCAGCCTCGGCTTGCACCACATTCAGGAGCTGCGGCTGGTGATCCTGCCGCAGGCCTTCGCCATCACCCGCGCACCGGTCGTCGGCTTCCTGGTCCAGCTGATCAAGGCCACCGCGCTGACCTCGATCATCGGCTTCGAGGAACTGCTCAGGACGTCGAACGCGATCAACAACGCCACCTTCGAACCATTCAAGGTCTATGGGTTGGTCGCGTTGATCTTCTTCGTGCTCTGCTACCCGCTGACACAATACGCACGGCGGCTGGAGGCCAAGACCGCGGCCCGTTGAACGGGCTTCACAATGAAGACTTTCAAATGGGAACAGCCGGCGCAAAGCCGGCGGAAAATGAGGAGAGAACAATGACCAGAATTCTGAACCACCCGATGAACCGTCGCGCCGTGCTTGGGGCCGGCGTAGCCTCGGCGGCCATGCTCGCCATGCCTGCCGTCCTGCGAGCACAGGACAAGTCGATCAAGATCGGCGTCTATGGCGGTTACTTCAAGAAATCCTTCGACGAGCACATCTTCCCCGAGTTCACCAAGTCGACCGGCATCGCGGTGGAATCGGTGGCCGAGCCGACCGGCGAGGCCTGGCTGGTGCAGCTCGAGCAGGCCGCCAAGGCAGGCCAGGCTCCGGCGGACCTTTCAATGATGTCGCAGACGTCGGTGCTCAAGGGCCAGTCGACCAAGCTGTGGGCTCCGCTCGACCTCGCCAAGATCAAGAACAGCTCCAACCTTATCGACCATTTCGTCAATAAGTACCCTGACGGCGCGGTCGCCGGCATCGGAGCGGTGGCCTGGTACATCACCCTGGTGACCAACACCAACGTCTTCCCGACTGCGCCGGATTCGTGGACGGCCCTTTGGGACCCGGCAAACCAGGATAAGCTCGGCCTTCTGGCGCTTGCCTCCAACTCGTTCCTGCTCGAAGTGACGGCCAAGACCTTCATGGGCGGCACCAACGCGCTCGACACCGAGGAAGGCATCCTCAAGGCCTTCGAAAAGCTCGCCGAAGTGAAGCCCAACGTGCGGCTCTGGTATCGCGACGAGGCACAGTTCGAGCAGGCGCTGAAGTCGGGTGAGATCCCGATGGGCCAGTATTACCACGATGTCACCGGCCTCGCCGCTTCCGAGGGGCAGCCGGTACGCTCGACCTTCCCGAAGGAAGGCGGCATCCAGGATGCCGGCTCGTGGGTGCTGTCGCGCGCCTCGAAGAAGAGCGAGGAGGCGCACGCCTTCATCGACCACATGTGCCAGCCATCGGTGCAGGCTCTAATGTCGCGCAAGGTCGGCACTTCGCCCACCGTCAAGCGCGAGCTGATGGACCTGACGGCCGACGAGTTCGCCGCCGTCTCGTCAGATATCGCGCCGATCATCCCGCGCTATGACCTCTACACCACCAAGGCCGACTGGATTAACCAGAAGTGGACCGAGCTGATCGTCGGCTGATCTTCTTGCACCTTCTCCCCGCTCGCGGGGAGAAGGTGGCCTATAGGGCCGGATGAGGGCAGGGTCGGCGTGGCAAGGTTCGCGCCGCACCTCATTTGCCTGCCGGCATCTTCTCCCCGAGAATGGGGAGAAGAAAGGCCCTCCGCCAACGCCGCTCCACTTTCTAATCGAAGACTGCCGGGCTCTGCCTCGACAGTTGCAACAACCCATTTGAGGCCTTCCATGTCCGGACTCGTGCTTAAGGACATCGTCAAGTCATTCGGCAACTTCACCGCTGTGGACACTGCCAACCTGGCAGTGCCGCATGGCAAGTTCGTCTGCCTGCTCGGCCCGTCCGGCTGCGGCAAGACCACGCTCTTGCGAATGATCGCAGGCCTCGAGGACCCGACATCGGGCGCGATCATGCTGGACGACGAGGACATTACGCCGGTGCCGACGCACAAGCGCAACCTTGGCATGGTGTTCCAGTCGCTGGCGCTGTTTCCGCATCTCACGGTCGGCGACAACATCGCTTACCCCTTGCGCATCCGCGGCGCCTCGCGCGACGAGCAGAAGAAGCGCTCGGACGATCTGCTGAAGCTCATCCATCTGCCCGGTTTCGCCGATCGCCCGGTCTCGAAGCTGTCGGGCGGCCAGCGCCAGCGCGTGGCCATCGCCCGCGCTCTCGCGCTGTCACCAAGGCTGTTCTTGCTCGACGAGCCGCTGTCGGCGCTCGACGCCAAGCTGCGCGAGGCCATGCAGGTCGAATTGCGTCAGCTGCAGCAGCGGCTCGGCATCACCACCTTTGTCGTCACCCACGACCAGCGCGAGGCGATGACCATGGCCGACCTCGTCGTCGTCATGGGCCAGGGCAAGATCCTGCAGGCCGCCCCACCCATTGAAATCTACCGCAAGCCGGCCGATGCCTTCGTTGCCGACTTCATCGGCATGACCAACCTGCTCGACGCCGAAACAGACCGCGCCGGCCGCGTCTCCGTGCTCGGCCAGGCGATCCCTGACCTTGTCATGCCCGCCGGCCTCACCAGGGCTGCCGTGTCGATCCGACCCGAGGACGTGCATCTCGGCCCCGTCGGCGGCGACAGCATCGGCGGCATCGTGACATTCGTGCGCGACCTCGGCGGCACCATCGAGACCTTCGTCGAAGCCGGCGGCAAGACCATCATCGCGGTGGCGACGCCGCGCGAGCGGCCCAATGTCGTTGCCGGCCAGCAGGTCGGCATCACGTTGCCGGCCGATGCCTGCGTGGTGCTCAAGTCATGAAACGCGAGGCGCCGAAATCGATAGCCGACTACAGCCCGCTTTTCTTTCCCGGGCTGATGCTGATCGTCTTTTTCGTCATCCCGTTCTCGACGATGATCGCCGTCAGCTTCTTCCTGCGTGACCCCTCGGGATTCTACACGCCCGATTTCGTCTTCGACAATTATGCCCGCTTCCTCTCGGTCTTCTTCGGCAGGGTGCTGGCCTTCTCGCTGATGCTGGCGGTTATGGTCGCCATCTGCTGCGTCGCCATCGCGTTTCCGTTCACCTTTCTTCTGACCAAGCGGCCGCGCCAGGTACAGACCATCTGGCTGGTTTGCCTCCTGTCGGTGCTGTCGCTGTCGGAGGTTATCATCGGCTTCGCCTGGTCGACGCTGTTTACCCGCACCGCCGGCATCACCAACCTGTTCGTCTTTCTCGGCCTGATGAAGGAACCCGTGGCGCTGACGCCGAGCTTCTGGGCGGTACTGACGGGCATGGTCTACCAGGCGCTGCCCTACACCATCCTCGTGCTCTACCCCGCTTTGGTGCGCCTCGACCCGCAATTGCTCGAGGCGGCGCGCACGCTCGGCGCTTCGCCGCCCCTGGCCTTCTTCAACGTTGTGGTGCCGGCACTGCGAAACACAATCGTAGCGACGCTGATCATGGTCTTCGTCTTTGCGCTCGGCTCGTATCTGTTGCCGCAGATCCTCGGGCGCCCCTCACACTGGACGCTGTCGGTGCTGATCACCGACCAGGCCATCTACCAGTCCAACATGCCGTTTGCCGCAGCGATGGCGGTGTTTTTGGTGCTGATATCGCTGGCGCTTGTCGGCCTCACTTTGCTTGTCGGACGCAAGGAGAACGCGCTGTGATGGCAACCTTCCTTCGCCGGCTCTACTTCACTGCCGTCGCCCTGTTTCTCGCCGCCCCGCTGATCGTTGTCGCCGGTGTCTCGGTCAACGAGAAGCAGGACCTCGCCTTCCCGCCCAAGGGCTTTTCGCTGTCCTGGTATGGCCAGATCTTCTTCGATCCGGAATGGCGCGCAGCCCTCATCGCCTCGGTCACGCTGGCGATTACGGCGGCAGCCCTTGCGGTTGCCATCGCGCTGCCGCTCGCCTGGTTCCTGTGGCGGCGCATCGCGCCATGGGCCAACGTCTTCCAGATCCTCGGCCTCGCCCCCTTCATCCTGCCGCCAGTCATCACCGCATTGGGCATGCTGACCTTCTGGGCGACGTCAGGGTTCTACGGCCAGCCCTGGACTGCTGTTATCAGCCACGCGATTTTCTTCGTCACGCTACCGCTGGTGACGTTGTCGCTCGGTTTCGCCTCCATCGACCGCTCGCTGGTCGAGGCAGCCTCGACCATGGGCGCCGACGACCGCACGGTGCTGAAGACGGTGGTTCTGCCGTTGATCCGGCCCTATCTCGTGTCGGGCTACGCTTTCGCCTTCGTGCTGTCGCTCAACGAATACATCGTTGCCTACATGACCGTCGGCTTCACCATCGAGACGCTGCCGATCAAGATCTTCAACGCTCTGCGCTACGGCTACACGCCGACCATGGCGTCGGTGTCGGTGTTCTTCGTGGCGGTGGCGGCACTGGTGTTCTCCCTGATCGCCCGCTTCGGAGACATCAGGAAGCTTCTCGGCGCGATGTCGTCGGACACCTGATCTCCCGGTCTCACCCAGGCGGGTGTCGCCTGGGTGACAATTTCCAGTCGCATGGTGGTCGCGTTCAGTCCGCCCCAATCCTAGCATCGTCTCATGCCCTAGGCCGGCCATGCGGGAGCGATGCGCCATGTGCGGATTTGTGTGCCTCTGGAACCTCGACGACGAGCAACTCGCCTCGCGGATGATCCGGAAGATGGAGCATCGCGGGCCTGATGCCCTGGAGGTGCTGCGGCCGAACAACATCCCCGTCGTCATGGCGCATGCAAGGCTCGCCATCATCGGTCCAGATAACGGCGCCCAGCCGATCCACCAGGGCGACAACATCCTGGTCGTCAACGGCGAGATCTACAACCACGCTGACCTCCGCGCCATTCTCGGCGAGACTGCCTTCCAGACCCGCAGCGACAGCGAGACGGTGCTGCACCTCTTCCGCAAGAATGCGCTGCGCTGGGTGTCGCGGCTGGACGGCATGTTCGCCTTCGTGCTGGCGACGCCGGAGCGCATCATCGCCGCCCGCGATCCGCTCGGCATCAAGCCGCTCTACGTCGCCCATATCGGCGAGGGGCTCGCCTTCGCCTCCGAACTCAAGGCCTTCGACGGTGTCGAGGTGGCGAAGATCGAGGCGATGGAGCCGGGCGCCATGTATGACAGCCTGGAGGGCCAGCGGCGCTGGTACCGCATGCCACAAGGTGCGGCCGATCCAGAACCGGGCCTTGATGAGGAGCTGACTTGGCGCGAACTGCGCCTGGTGCTGGAAGAGGCTGTTGCCAAGTGGATGGTCGCCGATGTCGAGGTCGGCTCGTTCTTGTCGGGCGGGCTCGACAGCTCGATCATCGCGGCAATCGCCGCCCGCCAATTGCCGAAGCGGTTGAAGACATTTTCGGTCGGGCTTGCCGGCAGCCCGGACTTGATCGCCGCCCGGCGGGTCGCCGATCATCTCGGCACCGAGCATTTCGAGCATGCGTTCACGCCGCAAGAAGTCGCAGCCGTACTGCCGCACGTCATCTACCATCTCGAAAGCGCCGACATCGACCTGGTGCGCTCGGCCGTGCCGACCCATTTTGCCGCTAGGCTGGCGAGGCGTCATGTCAAGGCGGTGTTGACGGGCGAAGGCGCCGACGAGCTGTTTGCCGGCTACACCTACCATCATGCCTATGTCGATCGTCCGCGCGAGCTGGCCGACGAGCTGACGCGCTCGCTCGGCACCATGCACAACATCAATCTGCAGCGCGTCGACCGTGTCACCATGGCCGAGAGCCTGGAGGCACGCACGCCGTTCCTCGACCGCGAGCTGATCGATTTTGCCCAGAGCATCCCGGCGACGCTGAAACTGAGGCGCACCGACCCGGCTTCGCCCGAGAGCACCGGTCCGACGACGGAGAAATGGATTCTGCGCAAGGCCTGCGCCGATCTCCTCCCGCACGACCTCGTCTGGCGAAAGAAGGCGCAGTTCGATGAAGGTTCGGGCGCCGTCACCGCCCTCGGCGAAGCACTGCAGGCGATGACCGGCTCGCCAACGCCGCTCGACCGTGCGGCGGAAGGTGCGGTTTACGAAGACCTGCTTCGGCAGAGCTACAGCGATCCCGACCGCATCATCAACGCGGCCGGCAGATGGGTCGCCAATCGCGTGTGTGTGGCGGCTGCCTGATCCAAGGCCGCCTTCAGATCACCGGCTTGTCCATCAGGCCGAGCCTGTCGCGCCTGAGCCAACGCCACAGCAGCAGCACCGATACTGTGGCAAGGCCGGAAAACAGGCCGATCCAGATGCCGCGACCCTCGAAGCCGAAGTGGAAGGCGAGCAGCACGCCGAGCGGCAGGCCGATGCCCCAATAGCCGATCGCGGCGAGGATCATCGGTACGGTTGTGTCCTGCAGTCCGCGCAACTGGCCTGACGACACCGCCTGGGCGCCGTCGACCACCTGGAACAGCGCTGCAAAGACCAGGAAGCTGACTGCCAGGCTGATGACATGGGCGTTGGCCGGGTCACTGATGTCGATGAAGGCCGAGATAAGGAGATGCGGCCACAACACCATCACCAGCGCCATCAGCGCCATGAAGCCGACGCCGAGCACATAGGCGGTCCAGCCGGCGCGGGTGATGCCATCGCGGTCTTTGGCGCCGAAGGCGAGGCCGACGCGCACTGTCACCGCCTGGCCGAGGCCCAGAGGGATCATGAAGGTAACGGCGCAGATCTGCATGGCGATAGCATGCGCTGCCAGCGACTCCGCATTGATCAGCCCCATCAGGAAGGCGGCAGCGTTGAAGATCGTCACCTCGAAGGCAAGGATGCCGGCAATCGGAGCGCCGAGCTTGAGCAACGCCAAGAAACGCGGCCAGTCCGCGCGCCAGAAACGGCCGAACAGCCGGTAGCGGCGGAAGCGCTTTTCGAACATCACCACGAGTGCCATGCCAACGAACATCATGCCGCTGGCAATGCTGGTGGCGAGGCCCGAGCCGGCGATACCCATCTCGGGGAAGCCCCATTTGCCAAACACCAGAAGCCAGTTGCCGATAGCGTTGGCCGCGACCGCGATCGCCATGATCGCCAGCGCCCAGCCCGGCCGCTCCAGCGCCGAAATGAAGGAGCGCAGCACGATATAGCCATAGAAGGGCAGCACCGCCCATTGCAGGTGGCGGACATAGACGCCCGCCTGCTCGGCAAGCTTGGGCTCCTGGCCCATGGCGATCAGTATGTGCTCGGCGTTCCACAGCAACACCCAGATCGGGACGACGATGACGAGCGCCATCCAGAGGCCCTGCCGAACCGTCCGCCGGACGTCACGCACCGAATGGCGCTTGCGGCCGAGCTCGGCCGCCATCATGGGCGAGGTCGCGTACATCAGGCCGAGGCCGAAGACGAGCGGCGCGAAATAGAGATTGGAGCCGAGCGCACCGGCGGCCAGCGCCTCGGGGCCGAGCCGGCCGATGATCATGACGTCGGTCGCTGTCATCGCCGACTGGGCGAGATTGGTGAGGATCATCGGCCAGGCAAGCGCGAGCATCGCGCGAAGTTCGTCGCGCCAAGGACTGGCCGGTGATTGCGCGCCGGTTGCTATCGCAGACATTTTTTATCGTCTTTCGCGCCGATATCGCGAGATATGCCGCCGATATCGATCGATTCGGCCTCAAAACACCCGGTTTTGCCTCGCCGTGGTCGGGTTTTGAAGCAAACGGGCAGGTGTGGCAAGCCATCAAGACCGGCAAGGATTGTGCCAGCAATGGCGAGCTAGTGGTACCGTTAGTCGCTTGCCGCGTCCTTGGGGCAGTTGAGCTCGGCCATGATCCATTCGCGGAAAGCGCGGATTTTCGGCACGTTGCGGCGCCCCTCAGGGTAGACCAGCCAGTAGTCTCCGCCATGGCCGGTGAGTTCGAACGGCTGGATCAGCCGGCCCTCGGCCAGCTCCGCGGTGAACAGCGCGGTGGTCAGAACCGTCACACCCTGGCCGGCCATCGCGGCATTCGCCTCGGCGGCCTGCGAACCCAGGCTGGTGTCGGGCATCCTGTCGAGTGCGTCTGCCGGCACATTGGCCATTTCGAACCAGGCCTTCCACCAGATGTCGGCAGGGTTGAGAATCCTGAGCTTGAGCAGATCCGCCGGCTCCCTGATCCCACCGATGCTTTCGGCGAGACGCGGGCTGAGCATGGGCGAATACTGCGAGCGCAACAAGAAATGGGCGGCAAGCCCGGGCCATTTACCGGCGCCGGAGCGGATGCCGATATCCATTTCCTCGCGCGAGAAATCGACAAGCGCGCTCGATGTGTCGAGGCGGACGGCGATGTTGGGGTGGCGTAGCTGGAACGAGCCGATCCGGGGGGCCAGCCAGTTCGATGCGAAGGTGTGGACCGTCGAAATGCCGAGCGTGCCGCCGGAGCCGGCGCGCGCCACCTGATAGGCGTCGCTCAGCAGGCCGAATGCCTCGGTCACCATCGGCACCATGCGGCTGCCGACCTCGGTCAGCACCACCTGGCGCGGCTTGCGCAGGAACAGCGGCGCGCCAATGCGCTCCTCGAGCAGCTTGATCTGGTAGCTGACGGCGGCCTGCGTCATGCCGAGCTCGGCCGCGGCCTTGGTGAAGCTACCCTGGCGGGCGGCGGCTTCGAACACCCTGATCGCGGTCAAAGGCGGCAGCTGAAGCGGCATTCCTGCACCTCCATGCATAAGGCCATTTAATGGGTAATGATCGACGTTCAATTGGAAAAGTCAATCATTCCAGAGCTATATCTACGTCAACGCATTAGCGCGTTTCAAGCATCTCATCAGGGTGACGATCATGGCCACGGCACAGGCAAGTCTTATCCATTGCGAGCAGACCAGCTGGACGGCACGGCTGGCAGCCACATTCGGACTGCGTTCGCGCCGCCGGGTGTTCGATTTCCGGGACCTGCCGGACCACCTCAAGCGCGACGTCGGCTATCTCGACGGCAACAGTCCCTGCAGCCGCCGCAAATAGGACCGCGCCATATGGCCGCTTTGTCGCTATCATCCTGCCGGTTCATTTCCGCAGCCGTTCGTCCTATGACCGCGGTAGCGAAGAAAGGTCGGCACGATGATTCCAAAAGCGGTCTACTGGGACATGGACGGCACGCTGATCGACAGCGAGCCGCTGCACGAGGAATCGCTGGTGTCGGCGCTGCGCAGTGTCGGCATCGAGCCGCCCGCCGATCTGCACGCCCGCGTCGTCGGCCAGGCGGCGCGCCCGGTCTATGAGGTGCTGCGCGACCAGTTCGGACTGGAGCTCGGTTTCGACGATTGGATCGCCCGCAAATACGAGCACTATATGGGCCGCGCGCCGGATCTATTGCCGCGCGAGGGCGCCATGGAAATCTTCGGCGATCTCAAGGCCAGGGGCGTTGTCCAGGCGATCGTCTCCAATTCCGACCGCATTGTCGTCGACATCAACCTCCGCGCCGTCGGCATCCACCAGGCGGCGATGAAGACGATCAGCCGCAACGACGTGCGCCTCGGCAAACCCGATCCCGAGCCCTATCTGCGCGCCGCATTCCTGACCGGCATCGATCCGGCCGACACCGTGGTCATGGAAGACAGCGTCACCGGGGCAACGGCCGGCGTCGCCGCCGGCATGCGCACCATCTTCTGGCCGCAGGACAAGATCGACGGTCCGGCTGGCGCGCTGGTGGCGCACAGCGCCGAGGAAGTGCGGGCGCTGCTCGGGTTGGGGTGAGTGGTCTCTGGTTTGCCTGGACCGAGGCGTGGTGGAGATGTGACGGCATGGATCCCCGGGTCTTTGCCGCGACGTCGCCGATGATACGCGCCGACGGGCCAAATCCCGCCTCTCAGTTCCGGAACACTGGCTCCTGCTCGTCGAGGATCGCTTTGAGTTCGGCGAGGTGGCGTTCGGCCTGGCCGGGATAGTCTTCCTGCTCGAGTGCTGCTTTCTCGGCGATCTCATCGGAGAGCGTACGCAAGGGACGGCCGGTCCATAAAGCCTTGATGTAGGTTTCGCAGGCGCGCTCGAAATAATAGAGCCGGTTGAAGGTGTCGGCGACGCTGTCGCCGATGACCATGACACCGTGATTGCCCATGATCATCACCTTGACCTTGGGGTCGGCGAGCAGCTGCGAGCAGCGTTCCCCCTCTTCCTCGAAGGCAAGCCCGCCATAATGGCCGTCGACGACATGCCGTCGGAAGAAGATCGCCGTGTTCTGGTCGATCGGCGGCAAAGTGGAATCGGCCAGCGAGGCCAGCACCGTGGCATGGATCGAATGCACATGCATGACGCAGCGCGCATGCGCGCAGTTGCGGTGGACAGCGCCATGCAGGCCCCAGGCGGTCGGGTCGGGCGCGTTGGGTCCGCTCATCGTCTCGGGGTCGTTGGCGTCGATCAGCAAAAGGTCGCTCGCCTTGATGCGCGAGAAATGCACCTGATTGGGGTTCATCAGGAACTTCGAGCCGTCGTCGTTGACGGCGAGCGAGAAGTGGTTGGCCACCGCCTCATGCATGTTGAGTCTGGCCGTCCAACGGAAGGCGCAGGCGAGGTCGACGCGCTCCTCGTAGAACGGCAGGTTGGTCTGCTTGAGCTGGGTGACGGCCATTTCTTCCTCCCTCTCAATCATATTTCCGAAGTCCGCTACCGGCTTCGCGCCGATGCGCTGGGAGAAAGAATGCCGCGTCAGATCGGGTGCGGCAACATCAGCTCAGGCAGATTTCAGCTGGTCCAGCCTGAGGCCGCCGTTCTCGACGATGAAGTCGATGACTGCTTCCAGTCCCTTGCCGCGCGACAGGTCGGTGAAGCCGAATGGGCGCTTGCCGCGCTGGCGGGCGGCGTCGCCTTCCATGACCTCGATATTGACGTTCACATAAGGCGCGAGGTCGCTCTTGTTGATGACCAGGAAGTCGGAGCGGGTGATGCCGGGACCGCCCTTGCGCGGAATCTCTTCGCCCTGGCAGACCGAGATGACATAGAGCGTGATGTCGGCGAGGTCGGGCGAGAAGGTCGCGGCCAGGTTGTCGCCGCCCGACTCGATGAAGACGATGTCGAGATCGGGGAATTTTCTGTTCATCTCGGCGATGGCCTGGAGATTGATCGAGGCGTCCTCGCGGATGGCGGTATGCGGGCAGCCGCCGGTTTCCACGCCCATGATGCGCTCTTCCGGCAGCGCCTGCAGGCGGGCGAGCAGCAACGCGTCTTCCTTGGTGTAGATGTCGTTGGTGACGACAGCGATTGAGAACTCGTCGCGCAGCGCCTTGCACAGCTTCTCCGTCAGCGTCGTCTTGCCCGAGCCGACAGGGCCGCCGATGCCGATGCGAAGCGGGCCGTTTTTCGAGGTCATGGCTGGAATCCCTTGATGGCTAGGAAAGCGAAGCCTGCGCCGATGGCCAGGCACAGGGGCGAATAATACAGCCGATCGAGCCGGGCGAACGGCATTTCCGGTGTCAGCCTTCGCCATCCGGGGGTGAAGCCGGCGATGCCGCGGCCAAGGAAGACCAGCGCGATCATCAGCGCCGAGGAGGCAAGCCCGGCCTTGGGGAAGGGCGTGGCGAAGATACCGACAAGCGCCAGCGGCCACAGCGTCGCGAGCATAAGGCAGGCGGCAACAGCAAAGCAGGCGAAGGGCGTGGGCATGGTGTCGACGCCGCGGAAGCCGGCCACCGCGCGAGCGCAGGAAGCCTGGTCGGTGCCGGGCCAGACACCGCCGAGGCCCCAGTAGACGTGCAGCGAGGTGAGCAGATAGAGCACCGCGGCAAGCGCGAAGGCGACTGGTATCATGAGCGGAAAAGCCTTGAATTCTGGGTTTCGTGGCGCATGGCCATGATGTCGGAGGCAATGGCGGCCGTGCCGAGGTCCTGGAGGCCCGACGTGGCAGCACGGGCGGCAACGGCAAGTGCTGTCGCTTCGAAGCCGGCGATGATGCCGGTGGCGGCCGTCTGGCCGATGACGCCGAGGCGGATCGCTGCCTGCACGAGATTGGTGGAGAAAGCCTGCAGCCATGCGGCAAGCGCGTCTTCCAGCGCGATGCCATGCGCGCCGGCAACGGCGCCGACGGCGACGCAATAGGGGCACTCGGCCGGAAGCTGTGCGTTGACAGGATGCGGCCAGGCGGCGGCAGCGGCGAGGAAGGCCTGCCCTTGCAGCATCGATTCCATATGGCGTTCGCGCGAGCCGGCCAATGCCTCGGCGAGTTCGGCAACTTCATGCAGATTGCCGTCCGTACCGGCGCGGCGCCAGCTTTCCGCAAATAGCACCGCGTCGTTCCAGCCCGAGCCGAATTTGGCGAGTGCCTGAAGCCACGCGGCGAGGTCGTCGCGCGTGCCGACGAGCCCATCATGCACGGCGCGTTCGAGGCCGTGGCTGTAGGAGAAGCCGCCGACGGGGAAGGCGGGTGACAGCCACGCCATCAGGCGCAGAAGTGCCATGTTGCCGCGCTCAATCATGGTGGTGATGGTGGTGGCCGTCACGGTCGTGGTGGTGATCGTGCTTGTGGTCATGATCATGGCTGTGGTCGTGTCCATGACGATGGGCGTGGTGACCACCATCATCGTGCGAATGGCCGTGATCGTGGCCGTGGCCCGAATAAGCGCCGCGCACCGGCTCGAAAGGCGCCAGGATGTCAGTGATGCTGGCGCCGAGCCCTTCCAGCATCGCCTTGATGACATGGTCGCGCAGGATGAGAATGCGATCGACTGAAATGGCTGCTGCCAGATGGCGGTTGCCGATGTGCCAGGCGAGCTGCGTCAGGTGGACGGCGTCGCGAGCGCGGATGTCGTATAGCTCCTCCTCGGCTGCGACGATGGCTGTCGTACGGCCGTCTTCAAGAGACAGCAGGTCGCCGGTTTCGAGTACCACCGGCTCCGGCAGGTCGACCAGCACGCGCTCGCCCTGGGACAGGGCGATGGCGCGGCGCCTGATGTGGCGCTCATCATGGGCGAGCACGGCGACGTCGAAGGGCTGCGCACCGGTGGCGGCGTCGGCACGGATGATCTTGATAGCGCGCAGCATGGTCGTCTGTTTCCCTGGGCGAGACGTTGGATCTGTAGGCGTTCAGACAATGGTGTCGAACAGCCGCCAGATCCACGATATCTGATACAGCAAAGTAGCTGTCACGAATGCCAGATGATATCGCCTGCTCGCGGTGGCGATGGCGATGAGGCAAAGTGCCACCAGGATCGGTGTGCGGATCAGATACTCGCCGCCGAAATGGGCGAAATGCTCCTCGCCCTTGAGCAGCGTGTCGATGATGTCGAGCACGTAGGTCAGGGCAAGCAGGCCGAAGAACCAGCCCCGGCGCGAATAGAAGAAATCCTCGTAGCTCTTGTAGTCCTGCAAGCTGTCGGGAAACAGCAGCGCGCACATCAGGAACAGCGTGATCGCATAGCCGACGATGAACAGATAGGCGCCGAAGGTCCAGTCCTGGACGACGTAGAGGCCGAACTCCCACCACCAGAAATGGACCAGCATGAGCAGCAGCGACGCAACCCAGGCGAGATGCACCGGATAGAGCGGATATTGGCGCGGATGCTGGATGATGCGGGCAACCCCCAGAAGCAGCCTCGCCATGCCGAGGCCGATGACCATGCCCATGACGACACGGATATGCGGGAAGACTTCGGGAGCGGCATCGGGCGTCATCGGGCGCCTCTGCTGTCGGATGCAGGCATGGCATTTGTCCGGGAGATATTAGAACCGTCGAGGCAGGTATCCTGCGCTGAAACGGATTCCGAGCCAATAGACATTGCCGTGAGCGTGCCGTGTAGCCCTTCCATGAAAAAACCCCGGCACGCTTTCGCGGCCGGGGTTTTGCATCAAGCGAATGCGTCGATGCTCAGGCGGCTTCGGCGACGCCGTCGTTCTTCAGCGCCTCGAGGATGTTCTGCGGCGAGGACACGCCATAGGGATCGCTGTCGCAGTTGTCGGAGAAGCCTTCTTCCTCGAACCACTTCTCGACCTGGCCGTTGCTGATGACGGCGGCGTAGCGCCACGAGCGCATGCCGAAGCCGAGATTGTCCTTGGCAACCAGCATGCCCATCTTGCGGGTGAACTCGCCCGAGCCATCCGGGATCAGCTTGACGTTGGCGAGGTTCTGCGACTTACCCCAGGCGTTCATGACGAAGGCGTCGTTGACCGAGATGCAGTAAATCTCGTCGATACCCTGAGCCTGGAACTCGCCGAACAGCTTCTCGAAATCAGGCAGCTGGTAGGTCGAGCAGGTCGGGGTGAAGGCGCCCGGCAGCGAGAACAGGACGACGCGCTTGCCGCCGAAGAAGTCGGCCGAGGTCTTGTCTTCCCAACGGAAGGGGTTCGGGCCGCCAATGGCCTCGTCGCGCACGCGCGTGCGGAAGGTGACGGAAGGAACGTTCTTCCCGATCATATGAAACTCCATTTCCAAGAAAGCAGGACGCTCCGGTCTTGGGTCCGGGGAATCCTGCCGAATTTTTAGCTAGCGGCGGCACCATAGTGGCTGGCTGTGACCTGTCCAGCATCGACGCCGTGGCATCAGGTCGCGGGCGGTTGCTGACGGCTGCTGCCGTTCAGCCGAGGTGGATCGTAGCGTCCATGTAGATCACCGCCTTGCCGGTGAGGAACACGCGCTCGGCCGTGACTTCGCAGCCGAGCACACCACCCCGCGACGACAGCTGCCGTGCCGAAAGGTCGGTCTTGCCG
The DNA here is from genome assembly GCF_026521175.1 of Aminobacter sp. MET-1. NCBI lineage: Bacteria > Pseudomonadati > Pseudomonadota > Alphaproteobacteria > Hyphomicrobiales > Phyllobacteriaceae > Aminobacter > Aminobacter sp. MET-1. The sequence continues at coordinate 37,219 of NZ_JAMSHL010000026.1, forward strand.
AGTTTTTGCGCCCAGTAGGGGGCGAGGGTGGCATGCGTCGAGCCGGTCACTGGATCCTCGGGGATACCGGCGCCGGGGGCGAAGTAGCGCGAGACGAAATCGCAATCGCTGCCGCGGGCGGTGATGCACATGCCGAACGAGCCGAGCTCGGCGATGCGCGGCAGGTCGGGCTGGTAGGCAAGCAACTCCGCTTCCGAGACGAGCTCGACGAAATAGTTTTCGCGGTTGCGGAACAGCTGCACCCAGCTGTCGTCGCGCAGGCCGTTGACCAGCGCATCAGCAGGGATGGCGAAGTCGGGATCGAAGCGAGGGATGTCCATGCGATAGCCGTCGCCTTGCGGCGTGACGAGCAGGTCGCCGACCTCTCGGGTGGAGAAACGCATGGTGCGCTCGACGCCCTTGCGCAGGTGCAGCGCGCAGGCCGAGGCGAGCGTAGCGTGTCCGCAGAACGGCACCTCGTCGGTGGGCGTGAACCAGCGGATGTCCCAGCCGTCGCGATTGGGTTTCAGAAAGGCCGTCTCGGCGAGGTTGTTCTCCAGCGCGATGCCCTGGAGAAGCTGGTCCGGCAGCCATTCCTCGACGAACACCACCGCCGCCGAATTGCCGGAGAAGACCTTGTCGGTGAAGGCGTCCACCTGGATCATTTCGAACTTCATTGTGGTCTCCCCATGCGTGATGCCGGCGCTAGAACAGGAAGTAGCGCTGCGCCATCGGCAGCACGGTCGCCGGCTCGCAGGTGAGCAGCTCGCCGTCGGCGCGGACCTCGTAGGTCTCGGGGTCGACATCGATTTGCGGCATGGCCTCGTTGAGGATCATCGAGCGCTTACCGATGCCGCCGCGGGTGTTTTCCACGGCCACCATCTCTTTCGCCACGCCGATGCGTTCGCGCAGGCCGCCTTCCAGTCCGGCCTTCGAGACGAAGGTGATCGTGCTGTTGGTCAGTGCCTTGCCGAAGGAGCCGAACATCGGGCGGTAGTGGCTCGGCTGCGGCGTCGGGATCGAGCCGTTCGGGTCGCCCATGGGGGCAGTGGCGATCCAGCCGCCCATCATTACCATGTCGGGCTTCACGCCGAAGAAGGCCGGGTTCCACAGCACCAGGTCGGCGCGTTTGCCGACTTCGATCGAGCCGATCTCGCGCGACATGCCGTGCGCGATGGCCGGGTTGATGGTGTATTTGGCGATGTAGCGGCGGGCGCGGAAATTGTCGTTGTTGCCCTTTTCCTCAGGCAGGGCGCCGCGCTGGCGTTTCATCTTGTCTGCCGTCTGCCAGGTCCGGATGATCATTTCGCCGACGCGGCCCATGGCCTGGCTGTCCGACGAGATCACCGAGAAGGCGCCGAGATCGTGCAGGATGTCCTCGGCCGCGATCGTCTCCTTGCGGATGCGGCTTTCGGCAAAGGCGATGTCCTCGGGGATCGACGGCGACAAATGGTGGCAGACCATCAGCATGTCCAGATGCTCGGCGATGGTGTTGACCGTGTAGGGCCGTGTCGGGTTGGTCGAGGCGGGGATGACGTTGGGGTACTGGCAAACCTTGATGATGTCGGGCGCGTGGCCGCCGCCGGCCCCTTCGGTGTGGAAGGAATGGATGGTGCGGCCCTTGAACGCCGCGACCGTGTCCTCGACGAAGCCGCCTTCGTTCAGCGTGTCCGAGTGGATCGCCACCTGGATGTCGTAGGCATCGGCGACCGACAGGCAGGTGTCGATGGCCGCCGGCGTCGTGCCCCAGTCCTCATGCAGCTTGAGCCCGCAGGCGCCGGCGAGCACCATTTCCTCCAGCGCGCCGGGCAGCGAGGCATTGCCCTTGCCGAACACGCCGATGTTCATCGGCAGGCCGTCGAAGGCCTGGATGATGCGGGCGATGTTCCATGGTCCGGGCGTGCACGTGGTGGCGAGCGTGCCATGCGCCGGCCCCGTGCCGCCGCCGACCATGCAGGTGACGCCTGAATTCAGCGCCTCGTCGACCTGCTGCGGCGAGATGAAGTGGATGTGGGTGTCGATGCCGCCGGCGGTCAGGATCTTGCCTTCGCCGGCAATGATCTCGGTGCCTGGGCCGATGATGATTGTGACGCCGGGCTGGGTGTCGGGATTGCCGGCCTTGCCGATGGCGGCGATGCGGCCGTCCTTCAGGCCGACATCGGCCTTGTAGATGCCGGTGTGGTCGAGGATCAGCGCATTGGTGATGACGCAGTCGACGGCGCCCTGGGCGCGGCTCAGCTGACTCTGGCCCATGCCGTCGCGGATGACCTTGCCGCCGCCGAACTTCACTTCCTCGCCATAACAGGTGAAGTCGTTCTCGACCTCGATGAACAGTTCGGTGTCGGCGAGCCGGACCTTGTCGCCGACGGTGGGGCCGAACATCTTGGCATAGGAGGCGCGGGAGATTTGTGCCGGCATCAGAGTTTACCCATCACCTTCTTCTGGAAACCGTAGACCTCGCGCTTGCCGCCATAGGGCACCAGCGTCACGTCGCGCTCCTGGCCCGGCTCGAAGCGCACGGCGGTGCCGGCTGCGATGTCGAGCCGCATGCCGCGCGCCTGCTCGCGGTCGAATTTCAGGCCGTTGTTGGTCTCGTAGAAATGGAAGTGGCTGCCGACCTGGATCGGCCGGTCGCCTGTGTTGGCGACCTTCAGCGTCACCGTCGGCTGACCCTTGTTGAGCTCGATCGAGCCTTCGGCGGGGATGATTTCACCTGGAATCATGGTCTCAGGCTCCGAGCGCCAGCCACAGGCCGCCGAGCGCGGTCGCGCCGCCGGCGATGCGGGTAACGAGACGCCCCGTTCCACCGTCGAAGACGCGGCCGATGCTGAGGCCGAGACCGACGCCGGTGGCATGCAGCAGCACCGTCGACAGGGCGAAGCCGATGCCGAAGCTGAGCGCGCCGGCCGAGCCGAGTTCGCCGCCATGGGCGTGACCGTGGAAGAAGGCAAAGAAGCCGACCATGACCATGCCGGCCCAGACAGGTACCTGGAGCGCGGCCGCCGCGAGCAAGCCGATCACCACGACGGAAGCCAGGATGACAGGCTCGACGAAGGGCAGGAGGGCGCCGGCGATGGCCGCCGCGAAGCCCAGAGCCATGGTGCCGACGAAGGCAGATGGCACCAGCCACAAAGCGCGGCCGCCGAGCAGGGCAGCCCACAGGCCGACCGCCACCATGGCGAGGATGTGGTCCGTCCCGAACAGCGGATGCGACACACCGGCGAGCAGCGAGCCGTGTTCCTCGGGGTTGAGATGCGCGAAGGCAGGTGCGGCCGAGAGCGACAGCAGCGAAATGGCAGCGGCGAGGCGCTTGAGCATGTGCGGATACCCTAGGTTCGGGACAATCAGGCGGCGGACTTCGGCGCGCAGCCTTCGGCTTTCAGCACGCGTTGGGTCGAGGCCGGATATTTCAGAAGCAGTGCCGCCGGCCGGATCGGCCGGACAGAAAAATTGCCGCCGCAATTTGGGCAGGTGCCGTCAAGGACGCCTTCCGCGCAGTCCGTGCAGAAGGTGCATTCGAAGGTACAGATCACAGCGTTTGTTGCCTCGGCCGGCAGGTCCCGGTCGCAGCATTCGCAGTTGGGGCGAAGTTCCAGCATGGCAAATCTCAGCGTACCGGTTCGTGCACGGTCACCAGCTTGGTGCCGTCGGGGAAGGTGGCTTCCACCTGCACGTCGTGGATCATTTCGGCGATGCCGTCCATCACCTGGGCGCGGGTAACGACATGAGCGCCTGCCTCCATCAGCTCGGCGACCGAGCGGCCGTCGCGGGCGCCTTCGACGATGAAGTCGGAGATCAGCGCCACCGTTTCGGGATGGTTCAGCCTGACGCCGCGCTCCAGTCGCTTGCGCGCCACCATCGCGGCCATGGCGATCAAGAGCTTGTCCTTTTCCCGAGGCGTCAGGTTCATTCGCGCACCAAAATCCTAGAGTGACCACAGTCTGGGCAGGCCTGCCTGTCCGTTGAGCAGGGCGACCAGTGGCATGAGTCGCTTTCGTAGCGTGTAGCCGTCTTCGGCGTAAAGCCTCGCAAGAAGCTTGCCAGTTTGGCCGACCGTCCAGTAGCTGGCGCCGCCGTCGTCGCCGATGATTTTCCGCGCCGGCTCGAGCATCTGTTCGCCGCGCTGAGAAACAAGCAGCAGCGTGGCAAAGGCGATGCGCCCGCCCGCCGAGGCCGGGCGCGCCAATGTCGCTTCGATCTCCGGCCCGACGGCAAGATCCTCGGCATGGACCAGCCTGCCGCCCTGCCTGACGCGCCAGCGGTCACGGAACGTGCCGAAACGCGCCCGCTCGCCCATGGCACTGCGGCCCAAGATAGTCGCCTCGACGAGCAGGGCTTCCGCGCGTGATGCCAGTTCCACGTCCAGCCGGCGTGAAAAGGCGGCGCGGTCGAAGACGATGGTCTCCTGAGGCAGCCAGCCGAGAAAACCGCCTTCGCCGACGCCGAGCCGCACATCGACCTCGGCATGGCCGGCAAGTGCGCGATAGACCTTCTCGCAGGCCTGGGTGGTAATGACGGCGCGGGCGTCTGTGCCTGCTGAGACCTCCCAGGCGATGCGGTCGCCGCCGGTCAGACCGCCGGCCATGTTGATGAGCACGGCCTCCAGCGGATCGGCTCCGGTGTCGGGCAGGCGGATCTTCGCCGCGCCCTCCTGGAACAGGCGCGCAAGCCTGCTGCGGCCGCCACGCCGCTCGATCTCGATCCTGCCTTTCGCTGCGACGCGCTGCGAGGAAATCGCCGCTGCGTCGATGGCTGCGGAGGGGGAAATGCGTGCTGTCATGATGCCCCGAGGTTAATCGAGCCGGCGGTTTTGTCGATATATAGCTTGTTGCCTCACCGCGTTTCGGTTTCTATAGAGGAACAACCTCTTTGGCTCATTTCGGGGCTTTTGGCGCCCGAGAGCCGCATTCGGGCCTGCTGCGGGAATGGGCGGCGAATTGCCTGACACGTGTATAGTTCTGGGGAAGGGTACTTATGGCCGACCAACTGGCAACCGACATCATCGAGAAGATCAAGGCCCATGCCGAGACCGGCGGCGAAGAGATTACCCTGGGCACTGAGCTTACCGCGCTTGGCATCCATTCTCTCGAGCTGACCGAGATCATCTTCGACCTCGAAGAGGAATACGGCATCGAGATCGAGATGAACACGGTCGACGCCTGGAGCAGCCTCAAGAATGTCGGCGACATGGTGGAAGCCGTTCGCGGCCTGATCGCCCAAAAAGTCTGACATGACCCGTCAGCGTATCGTCATCACCGGCATCGGCGGGCTGTGCGCGCTCGGCAACGGCGCGCCTGCAATCTGGGATGCCATGCGCAATGGCCGCTCGGCCATCGGCCAACTGGTCCAGTCGCCGCTGCATGACCTCAAGACCCGTACGGGCGCCGAGATCGCCGAACTGCCCGACCATGGCATCGACCGCCGGCAGCTTGTGTCGATGGACCGTTTCAGCCTGCTAGCGGTGATTTCGGCGCGCGAAGCCATGGCCCAGGCGGGTCTGGTTTCGACTGATGCCAACACCTACCGCATGGGAACGGTCGTCGGTGTCGGCGTCTGCGGCTGGGAGGCGATCGAGGAAAATTATCGCGCCATCCTGCTCGACGGCAAGAACCGCGCCGGCATCTTCACTGTGCCCAAGGTCATGCCTGGTGCAGCCGCCGGCCAGGTCAGCATGAGCCTCGGCCTGCGTGGCCCGGTCTTCGGCGTCACCTCTGCCTGCTCGTCCTCCAACCACGCTTTTGCCGCGGCCATGGACCAGCTTCGCCTGGGACGCGCCGACGTGATGGTTGCCGGTGGCACCGACGCGCCGCTGGTCTGGGGCATCGTCAAGGCCTGGGAAGCGCTGCGCGTTCTGTCGCCCGACACCTGCCGTCCGTTCTCGGCCGACCGCCAGGGGCTGGTACTTGGCGAGGGCGCCGGTATGGCCGTGCTCGAGACCTATGAACACGCCGTCGCCCGAGGCGCGACCATCCTGGCCGAACTGGCCGGCGCTGGCATGTCGGGCGATGCTTCCGACATCGTTGCACCGACCGTCGAAGGGCCGACGGCCGCCATGCGCGCCTGCCTGCTCGACGCGGGCCTTGCGCCCGAAGAGGTCGACTACATCAACGCCCATGGCACCGGCACCAAGGCCAACGACCAGATCGAGACCGCTGCCATCAAGCGCGTGTTCGGCGCCCATGCCCACAAGCTGTCGGTGTCTTCGACCAAGTCGATGCACGCCCATTGCCTCGGCGCCTCGGGCGCTCTGGAGATGATCGCCTGCGTCATGGCCGTGCGTGAGGGCTTGGTTCCGCCGACTGCAAACTATCGCGAGGCGGATGCCGATTGCGACCTCGATGTCACGCCGAACGTGGCCAGGAAGCGCGACGTGCGCGTCGCGATCAGCAATGGTTTCGCCTTTGGCGGCACCAATGCCGTGGTGGCGGTCAAGGCGGCCTGAGCGGTCGCCTCGTCGCCTTCCTGTCGTGACATCTGGATATTGATGCGCGGCCACGCCGCCACTACATCTTGCGTGCCCCCACCCTTGGCCGGCGTTTCCACGCGGCCCATCCCGAGGAACCGTCGATGAGCGATCTTACGCCCTTTCCGATTGCTGCGCGCTGGCCAGCCCAGCACCCCGACCGCATTCAGCTCTATTCCTTCCCGACGCCCAATGGCGTGAAGGTGTCGATCGTGCTGGAAGAGCTCGACCTGCCTTATGAGGCCCATGCCATCAACATCGGCAAGAACGAGAGCTGGACGCCCGAATTCCTGGCGCTGAACCCCAATGGCAAGATCCCGGCGATCATCGATCCCAACGGTCCCGGCGGCAAGCCGCTGGCACTGTTCGAGTCGGGCGCCATCCTGCTCTATCTCGCTGAAAAGACCGGCCGCCTGATCCCTGCCGACCGCGCCCGCCACTACGAAACGGTGCAGTGGGTGTTCTTCCAGATGGCGTCGGTCGGCCCGATGTTCGGCCAGCTCGGCTTCTTCCACAAATTCGCCGGCCGCGAGATATCAGACAAGCGCCCGCTCGAGCGCTATCGCGACGAGTCCAAGCGCCTGCTCGGCGTGCTCGACAAGCGGCTCGAAGGCCGCAAGTGGATCATGGACGACGACTACACCATCGCCGACATCTCGATGCTCGGCTGGGTGCGCAACCTCATCGGCTTTTACGAGGCGCGCGATCTGGTCGGCTTCGACGATTTCAAGAATGTCGCGGCCTGGCTCGAGCGTGGCCTCGCCCGTCCCGCCGTGCAGAAGGGACTGAACGTCCCGCCGCGGCCGTGATCGGCGTCTCCTGAATACCAAAAAGCCGGAGCTGCGTTGCGCCTCCGGCTTTTTTGTCCTGGACTTGCTCGTTCAGAGTTCCAGGTCGGCTTTGCGCCTGGCGTGAAGCACGCGGTCGATATTGGGCATGTCGTTGGTGTCGATCCAGTTGCGCGCGTCGGCGTCGGAGCGGCCATGCTCGCGCCAGCGCTCCACCAGCCGCCGCTCCAATTCCTCGCGCGGCGAATTGACGAAGATGGTGAAATCGAACAGCGGCGCCAGCCTCTGCCACGGATCCTCGTCGAGCAGCAGGTAGTTGCCTTCGACCAGGATGAACTTCACGTCGGCGCTGACCACGTCTGCCGCGGCACGCGACAGCTCGATGCTGCGGTCGAATACGGGGATGGCGACATCGGGTTCGGCCGCCTTCAGCCGGCGCAGCAGCACTTCGAAGCCGGCAAAGTCGAATGTCTCGGGTGCGCCCTTGCGCGTCCTCAGGCCGCGCCTGTCGAGCACGCTGTCGTCGAAATGGAAGCCGTCCATCGGCACCACAGCCGCAGCCCCGTCGGGCAGTACGTCGTGAAGGGCCGCCGAAAGCGTCGACTTGCCCGAGCCGGGCGGCCCGGCGATGCCGACGACGAAACGCTGGGCATGATGCGCGCGCTTGAACAGGGTGGCGGCGATATGGGCGATTTCTGACATGGACCTTCCCGAGGGTTACAGCTGTCATCGTGCCGCAAGTTCCGTCAAAAATGAGGCGGCGAAGAGCTCAGTTCAAGGGCGCATGCCCGATGCGCAGGAAGCTGTCGTCGAAGCCGACCTCGTCCGACGCGCCGCCGTCGAAGCCGAGCTGGAGCCGACCCCTGGCTGCGGTGACTGAACTTGGCGCTGTGCCCCTCAATGATGTGACCGCGCCAACCACCTGCCTGAAGCTGACGGTGCCGCCGAGCGCGAAGGCCGTTTCCACGCCCAGGCGTTTCAGCCAGTTGTCGCCGAGCGAGGTGGCATGGCCGATGGCTGCGCGCCCGTCCTCGACACCGAGCACGCCGCGCCGGCCGTTCCACGGCGCGTAAAAGCGCCCGCCATTGCTGATCCACAGCATCGTCACCGGCAGTTCGGCGGGGTTCTTCAGCACCAGCACGACGTCGTCTTCGGCCTCTCGCGCCACCGCCGACCAGCCTATGCCGCCATGTTCTGCCTCGACCAGCGTGACGAAATCTTCATGTGCACTATCGGTGCGGAACTCAGTCAGGTCGAGCACGCTGCCATCTGCCGCCGGAAAACGGGTGAGATCGTGGCTCTCTGCCGGATAGGCGAGTGCGCTGTGGCCGCGCGCCGGGTCGGTCTCGGGCGACGTCTCTGGCGTCGCCGCCAGCCGTTTGGGCGAAAACGCCAGCCTGCCGCCTGCACGCATCTCCGTCATCGGGTGGTGGGCTACCGAAATCGCGCCGCTGCCGCCGATGAAACTGTGCTCCTGATAGAGGAAAGGGTGGCCGTCGCGCAAAGTCAGTCGCTTTTCGACCACGGCTCCCATGACCTTGCGCTCAAGCCGGAACGTCGCCTGCGCGCCGTCGGCCAGCTTCTCGTCGCCGACATGCTTCCAGGCGCTGTTGCTGGTCCAGCCATGCAGCGGCGCTTCCTCGACATCCGATCGAGAAAAGGGCGCGCAGAGGAAATCGCCCGACAGCCTGAGCTGGCCTGCCGGCATCGCGGCGGGCAGGTCGGGCGAGCCGATCCACTTGGCACGATGCAGCGGTCTGAGCGTCCGTCCGCCGGACGCGATCGCCAGTTCGGCGACATGCCCGACGGCAAGATCGAGCGTCACCGAAATGCCCTCGGCCCGGAAGCTGTATTGGTTCATGTCGGCCTCATCCCTTGCACTGCCAATGGGCGTTCGGGCCGCAGAGAAGCTGATTCACCCAGATCAGTGCAAGCCGGGGGTGTAACCAATGTTCAACACTGCAGGCATTAGATGTGTATTCGGTCGCGCGGCAAATGGACGGTTCGCTGCGGCTTTTGTAGTTTCGACCGGCGCTGCTTCGGCGAGGGGCGATAAGGCCCGGTCACAGGTGACGGACTCAAGGTTTCAGGTGTTGGCCCAGGCCCTTTCTCATTCGCTGCCATTCAGGCTTCCTCAACTTGAGATACTCAGGCGCGTCGTCGCGCTCCTTGCCGTGCTGTCGCTAGTGTCTGCCTGCGCCACGGCCGGCGATACCCTTAATGTCGCCGCACCCCAGGCTGCGCCCGAGAAATATGCGGCAATCGTCGTCGACGCCAACAATGGCCGCACGCTGTTCCAGGCCTATGCGACCGCTCCGCGCTATCCGGCTTCGCTCACCAAGATGATGACGCTTTACCTGCTGTTCGAGGCGATGCAGCAGGGTCGGGTCACCAAGGCCACCCTCATCCCCGTTTCCGACAATGCCGCCTCGCAGCCGCCGTCGAAGCTTGGCTTCCGACGTGGCGAGCAGATTGATGTCGAGGCCGCCATCCGCGCGCTCGCAACCAAGTCGGCCAACGACGTGGCAGTCGCCGTCGGCGAATATCTCGGCGGCTCGGAGGAGGGCTTTGCCCGCCAGATGACGTCAAAGGCGCGCCAGCTCGGCATGACGGCAACCGTCTTCCGCAACGCGTCGGGCCTGCCCGACGATGGCCAGCGCACCACGGCCCGCGACATGGCCGTGCTCGGCATGGCGCTGCGCAAGCATTTCCCGCAGCATTATTATTATTTCTCGGCCACTGACTTCAGCTTCCGTGGCAAGCGTATCCGCGGCCACAACGACCTGCTCGGCCGCGTCAACGGCGTCGACGGCATCAAGACCGGCTACATCAGGGCGTCCGGCTTCAACATCGTCACCTCGGTTTATGCCGATGGCCGCAAGCTTGTCGTGGTGGTGATGGGCGGCGACACGGCGCGCAAGCGCAACGCCCATGTCGAGGACCTTATTGCTCGCTACCTTCCGGAGGCATCGGGCGGCGGCGTGGCGGCAGCGCCGGTGCAGGCCGCACCTGTTGCGCTTGCACCTGCGCCCGGCCCGGCCATGCCGATGCCGGTCGACACCGCCGCCATGGCCGCACCGGATGGCGCTCCGGTGCCGATGGCCGAGGTCCAATAGGTCCCGGAAGGCGCCTATTCAGGCGCCTTGTACTGATCGTCCGAAACGTGCTCAAGCCAATCGACGGCCTTGCCGTCCTTGGCCTCCTGGATCGCCAGATGGGTCATGGCGTTGGTCGCGGTCGCGCCGTGCCAGTGCTTTTCTCCTGGCGAGAACCAGACGACGTCGCCCTGCCTGATCTCTTCGATCTTGCCGCCCCACACCTGGGCCCAGCCGCAGCCTGCGGTCACGACAAGCGTCTGGCCCAGCGGGTGGGTGTGCCATGCCGTGCGTGCGCCCGGCTCGAAGGTGACGTTGACGGCCCGCACCTGGGCGGGCGCCGGCGCCTCGATGACCGGGTCCTGGCGCACGGCGCCAGTGAAATAGTCTGGTGACGGCTTGGCCGAAGGCCTCGACCCGCAACGCTTGATCTCCATCTGATGTCTCCTTCCAAAAGAACTGGCTGCGGGCTTTCCGATGCCGACGAGCCTGCAATTGCCGCCACCATATGCGTTCCCGGTGCCGTTTGGCCCGGACAAAAGCGGGTGGCGTGCCGAAATCAGTCCGGCAGGATGACCGTGGTCCGGCCGCTGGTCAGGTCGGTGACCATGCGGGCGACTGCCTCTGCATCCGCCTCTGGCAGGCTGACGGCCAGATCGGCGCCGGTGGCGGAAAAATCCTCGCGTGCGATCGTCACGCCCGGCCACGCGGCCAGCCGCGCCTTGACCAGCGCGAGATCGGAAAAGCTGCAAGCGACGCTGCCTTCGACGGTTGCCACCAGTTCCAGTTTTTCGGCGGCGCGCAGGCAGGCGGCGGCGGTGCCGCCATAGGCGCGCACCAGGCCGCCGCTGCCCAGCAATATGCCGCCGAACCAGCGGGTCACGACCACGGCCACGTTGTCGAGGTTCTGCCCGTCCAGCGCCTGCAGCATCGGTTTGCCGGCGGTGCCGCTCGGCTCGCCGTCGTCGCTGAAGCGATAGCCTTGGCCGATCCTCCAGGCCCAGCAATTGTGGTTTGCATCCCCTTGGGAATGCGCGGCGATAAACTCTTTTGCCTCGGCCTCGCTCGCCACCGGCCCGGCAACGGCCAGGAAGCGGCTCTTCTTGATCTCCTGCGACAGGCTCTCGATGCGGGCGAGGGTGAACATGTCTTTGGATACACAATGGTGCCGGCGGTCGCCAGCCAGCTCGGTGATTGCCGGGCGCGCGACTGGAAAAGGTGCGGCGAAGTTAATTTGCCACATCGGAGCCACTGGTCATCGCATCAGCTGCGCCTTAATGACATCTGCGTGACACCAGTCGCGATCAACGCCGAAAAATCCGGAGCCCAGATGACCCAGCTGATGCCGTCCACCGAGGATGGCCGGATTCCTCCAGATGGGATCACTCCTGCTGTCGATCATGCTGCCGAAAAGGCGCTGGTTCGCAGGCTCGTGTCGCATTGCAATCGCTTCCGCGATCCCGACGACCGCCGTGCGGCATTCGAGCTGGCCGTCACGCTCGTCCCTTTCCTGGCGATGGGCGCGACGCTGGTCTGGCTTGCGGCCTATGCCGGGCCGCTGCTTGGCGGCTGGCGCTGGGCTGCGGTAGCGCTGCTGGCGCCGGTCTGCGCGGCCTTCCTGGTTCGTCTCTTTGCCATCCAGCATGATTGCGGCCACGGCTCTTTCACCAGCTCGCGCCCGGCGAACCGCTGGATCGGGCTCTTGCTCAGCGTGTTTACATTTACCCCCTACACCCTGTGGCAGAAGGCGCATGCCGCCCACCACGGCTCCTCGGGCAATCTCGACAAGCGCGGCATCGGCGACATCAACACCAGGACGGTCGCCGAATATGAGGCGATGACCCCGCGCCAGCAGCTGATGTACCGCATCTACCGCAATCCAGTGGTCCTGATCGTCCTCGGCGTCCCCCTTTATTTCCTCCTCGTCCACCGGCTTCCTTACAATGACGCCATACCGCGCGTCGACGCATGGCGCAGCGCTGGCGGGCTCAACCTGGCGCTGGTCGCCTTCTATGGCGCGCTCGTCTACCTGTCGGGCTGGATGGTCATGCTTGCCGTGCTGCCGGTGGTGGTCATGGGGGCATGGGCCGGCGGCTGGCTGTTCTACATCCAGCATCAGTTCGAGGAGACGCTGTGGGACAAGGACGACGCCTGGGACCTGCATGTCGCAGCCTTCGGCGGCAGTTCCTGGTACGTGCTGCCGCGACCGGCGCAGTGGCTCACCGGCTCGATCGGACTGCACCACATCCATCACCTCTGCAGCCGCGTGCCGTTCTATCGCCTGCAGGCGTGTTTCAACGGCAGCCAAGAACTCCGCGCTGCCAGTGAGCGGGTCAAGCTCACCTTCGGCAGGAGCCTCGCCTGCGTCAATCTCGCCCTCTGGGACGAAAAGCGCCGCCGCCTCGTCTCCTTCGCCGAAGCCCGCTCATAAGGCCCGCAGGCGAAGGCGGCGTCTTGCCGATTGACCGTTGAAGCGGAGCACAGCTTCGGCTATGAGGACTGCGTCGTCCGGTGCGCCGGGCGTGGTTCGCGGCCCGCCGTGGACGAGCACCCGTAGCTCAGCTGGATAGAGCGCTGCCCTCCGAAGGCAGAGGTCACAGGTTCGAATCCTGTCGGGTGCGCCAATATTTTCAATAAGATCGTATGTATGTGGATCAGCCCCAGCAGGGTCCGGTTCGCTGTTCGTTGGTACAGTGCCCGAAGCTGGCGCAATACCTAGCGGGGTACACTTGGCGGCGATCAGGTGACACGGCCTGGAGCACCGAGGGGCGCTCCAGGCACGCTCTCGTCTCCTTCGATGGAGACGTTGAGCCCAGCTGACGCAGATGGCAGTCGATCGCTTTGAGCCGCGAGTGCTTTTGCTCAGTATCTGGGGTCGGCAAGGTCCGGCAGCACGGTTCTGATCAGTTTACGGCAGGTGGCCAGGTATGAAGGCATGCGCCGGGCAATCGCCGGTTCGGACATTCTCGTCGCTGCCCAGCCAACATAGGTCAGGCTGCGCAGCACCAGAAAAATCGGCAGCAGCTCGATGTCCGGCAAAGGTCGGCGCGTGGAGTAGCCGTCGCAAAGTGCAGCCTGAAGGTCGTGGTAGTCGGGCTCGTCGAGGTTCTTCAACAGGGCGGTCGCAAGATCGAAGATGCGGTAGCCAAAGCCGCTGTCGTCGAAGTCGATGAATCGGACATTATCGCCGTCCACGAGCACGTTTTCGCGCACGAGATCCGCGTGGATCAGGCCGAAATCAGCCTCCGATTTGGACAGGATATTGCGCGCGTGGTCGCGGACGCGCCGAAAGAGCACCTGATCCTCTTGGGAAATCTCTGCTTCCCAAAAACGCCCCCACAACGGCGCTTCGCCGACCAGTCCTTCCCGATCCCAGGAGGGCCTGGAAAACCCCGAGGGCAAGTTCCAGCGGTCCGAAAGGTCGTGCACCGTGGCCATCGCACGCCCGATTGCGTGGAAAAGCGTTGTCCGCCTCATACCGGTGATCGCCAATGGCTCGTCGGTATGGCCTAGCGGCGTACCTGGCAGCCAGCGCAGGAGGCTCGCGGCCCGTGTGCCTTCCACGAGAAGACGTCCATCGGCGGTGCGCAGTGGGGCAGGGACGTCCATGCCCTCAGCTGCCAGCATTGCCATCCAGGTCAGTTCCGACTGTAGTTCTGCGGGACTGCGATAACCCGGTCGGTGAAGTCGCAATGCACACTCACCTTCTGTGGTCTCGACGCGGAAAACGACGTTCTCGCGCTGCATCACGAGTGTCGGCCGCCCGGTGATTTGCGGCCACGCCAAAGCTGCCACCTGGGCAAGACGCTGCAGGTCATCGGTCATGCTATGCGCTCAAGGATATGGTCGAGGGTTTCCAGCAGCGTTTCCGCATCCGACCTGTCGAATGCCAATGGCGGCCGAATTTTCAGCACGTTGCCATGGATGCCATTCATGCCCATCAAAATGCCTTCGCGTCGCATGGCGTCGACCACGCCTGCGGCAGGACGAGGCGTGCGCCCTTCTCGATCGCTGACGAGCTCGACGCCGATTGCGAGCCCAGAGCCGCGGACATCGCCGATGACCTGGTGCTTTTCCCCCATCCGCCTGAGGTTTGTGCGCATGTATTCGCCAGTCTCCGCTGCTCTGGCGGGCAGGTTTTCGGCGGCCAGAACGTCGAGCACGGCGCTTGCAGCAGCTGAGGAGACCGGGTTGCCGCCAAATGTATTGAAGTAGCGGAAGGCCTGGCGGAAAGCGGCCATGGTCTCGTAGGAGGCAGCCACTGCCGCGACCGGATGGCCGTTGCCCATCGGCTTGCCCATGGTGACGACGTCGGGGACGAAGCCCATGCGTTCATGACCCCAGAAATGCGTGCCAAGTCGACCAAAGCCGGCCTGGACCTCGTCGGCAATGACGATGCCACCATGGGCACGAACGACTGTGATTGCCTGATCGAGAAAGCCTGGCGCCAGATCTGGGAAACCTTCATTGACGAAGGCCGGGCAAAGGATCATCGCCGAAACGCCGTGGCCGCTCTCGTTCAACGAGATACAGGCACTTTCCACAGCTCGTGCGAACGCTGCTGCATGCAAGTCGCCCGCCACGCCGCCCAGCGGCCGATAGCTGTCAGGTGCCGGCACATGACGCACGTGGCCACCGAACCCTCCGATCGGCGGGATCATCGTCGAGAGCTGGGAAACCGCCGAGGTATTGCCGTGGTAGGTGTTGTCGGTCGCGATGACCCCGGTCTTGCCGCTCAGCGCCTGGGCCATGCGCAAGGCGATGTCGTTTGCCTCGGAGCCGGTGCAGACCATGGTCGCGCTTGTAATGGTATCGTCAAGCGTTGCGACGAGGCGTTCGACATAGTCCAGGATGCCCTCGTGCAGGTAGCGAGTATGGGTATTCAGGTTGGCTGCCTGCCGCGCGATCGCCTCGACGACAGCGGGATGGCAATGGCCTACGTGAGGGACATTGTTGTAGGCGTCGATGTATTCGCGGCCTGAGGCGTCCCAGACGCGGGCCCCGCGCCCGCGCACGAGATGGACCGGATCACTGTAGAACAGCCGCATGTTCGGACCGAGAAGGCGGTCTCGTCGCGCGATCAGGTTCTCGGTCGTTGCCATGTCAGCCTCCTGCTTGCGGTGCTTCGCCGTAGAGAAACTCCTCACACAGCTCGATCTGGGGCTTCAGCATCGCCGTGCCGGGCACGCATCTGCAGCCAAGGGCGCGGGCGGCTGCGAGCAGTTCCGTCTCGTCGGGCTTGAGGACGACATCCGCCACGGTGGTGGCGGCCGTGAGGCCGGCGATATCGAGGGGGAGCGCGATGTTGCCGACCATGCCGACAGATGTGGCGTTTACGAGCAGCGTGGCGCGCGAGAGGTCAGGGTTCTCACCAGCATCGAGCGCCACGACGGTCACGCCCGTTGCATCGTGGATTTCCGTGGCGAGGCGCTGGGCCTTCAGCGGATCGCGATTGATGAGCGTCAGGCGGCCGATTCCAGAGGCCGCCAGCGAGAAGGCGATGGCGCGACCGACACCGCCGACACCGACCTGCACCACGTCAGCCCCCTTGGGATCGAAGTTGTTGTTCACCAGCCCGCGCATGAAGCCCTGGCCGTCGATGTTATGGCCGGTGAGGCTGCCGTCGGTCTCGCGGCGAACGAAATTGACGGAGCCGATGCGCTTGCCGACGTCGGTCAGCCGATCGACCAGCGGCACGGCATTGATCTTGTGCGGGATGGTGATGCAGAGCCCTTTGATATTGTCGGTCTTGCGCACCAGCTCAAATGTGGCCGCCAGGTCATCCGGCTGGACATGCAGGCCAGCACAGCTGAAATTATGCCCCTTCGAGGCAAAGTAATCGTTGAACATGATCGGCGCGCGGAAGTGCCGGACGGGTGAGCCAACGATGAAGAAGAGGTCGGTTTCGCCGGTGATCTGCATGGTGTTCCCTTTTCTTGGCGATTGCCGGACCGTCGAGGTCCAGCTTCATTGAATGAGCCCGAAGAACTCGGCTACGAGACGGGGCTGCGGCTTGAGCATTTCGGCGCCGCCGACGATTTTGCAGCCGCGTGCGGTGGCGGCCTCCAGAAGTGGCGTCATGGCCGGGTTGACGATGACCTCGGCAACAACGGTTTCCTGGCTCAACCGGTCGAGCGACAGCGGCAGCGGATCGCCCTGCCGCATGCCCAGCGACGTGGCGTTGACGACCAGGTCGATACCGTCAAGCGCGTCCGGACCGTGCGCCTCCACCACGCGAACGCGGCAGGCGGGCGCGAGTTCGGCGATCTCGCGCGCCAGGGCTTCCGCCTTGGCCGCGTCGCGATTGGCGAGCACAAGTTCCTGCAACCCCTTGTCCACCAGCGCCAACGCAATGGCGCGGCCGACGCCGCCCACGCCGACGACAAGCGCGCGTTTGCCGTTAAGCTCGACGCCGTTGACCGCGAGCCCGGTAACGAAGCCGATACCGTCCGTGTTGGTGCCGGCCAGCGTACCGTCGGGGTTGCGGCGGATGAAGTTGACAGCGCCCAGCCGCCGGGCGGAGGGGCTCAGCTCGTCCATGAGGGGAACGGCCGCAATCTTGTGCGGAATGGTGATGCCGAGCCCGCGCACATTGTGCATCAGCCTGACGGCATCGAGACATTGGGCAAGATCACCCGGATGGACATGGATTGGAGCGATCACTGCATCGAGGCCAAGGGCGGCGAATTGGTCGTTTATCAGCAAGGTGCCCCTGATGTGGTCGACCGGATCGGCAAGCATCAGAACGATCGCGGTCTTGCCGGTGATCTGCATGTCAGGGTGATCTCCCAGTGCACGTCTTTGAACGGGGCCGTGGACGCGTCAGTGCATTTCCAATTTTTCGACGATGTCCTGCCGAACCTCGATGCCAAGGCCAGGCCGTTCCGATGCGCGCACCGCGCCGGCTGCGTATCCGATCGGCTCATCGACCAGATCCGTCTGCACAGAGACCGCAAATGGCTTGAGCTCGAACAGTTTCGTGTTGGGCGAAGCGAGCGACAGGTGGAGACTTGCCGCGGTAAGCACTGCGGTGCTCCAGGCGTGGGCGTTCATGACGGTGCCTGTCTGCGAGCAGATCGCATCGACCTTGCGGAAGCCGGTAATGCCTTCCGAGCGCGCCGGATCGACGCCGACAATATCGACTGTCCCGGTCGCGATCAGGTCGCGATAGCCGGTCACGGTGTACTCACGCTCGCCACTTGCGATCGGAACCGACAGGGCAGCCTTCAAGGCGCGGTAGTCGTCGATGCGGGTCGGATAGAATGGTTCCTCGATCCAGCCGATCTCGTGCTCGGCCATGCGGCTGACGGTGCGGATTGCCGTTTCGCGATCCCAGACGACGCCGTTGCCGGCATCCATCAGGATCGGGAAGTCAGGGCCGACCGCCTCGCGCAGCAGCTTGACGAACAGGACATCCTGCTCCGGGTTCTTGCCGATATCAGAGAGGCCTTTCTTGCCGATCCCAAGCTTGCAGCCGGCATAGCCCGCATCCTTGAAGCCGACGACCTCGGCGATGTTCTCGTCCAGCGTCGCCTTGTTGACGTGGCTGCTGGCATAGGCCGGCAGGCTCTCCTGCAGGCGGCCGCCCAAAAGGGCATGGAGCGGCAGGCCGCGCTCCTTGCCGTCGATATCCCAAAGCGCCATGTCGATCGCCGAGTAGGCGATGGTGGCAAGGCCACCTTCGCCATACCACCAGCAATGGGCGCGCATGCGGTTCCAGGTGTCTTCGACGCCGATGTCCCCAGCCTCCAGAAGAAGCGGGGCGAAGCCCTCGTCGACAAGGACCTTCGTGGCTCGCGCCGCTTCCGGCGCAAGCGTCACGCCCTCACCCCATCCAACCGCGCCGCCAGCGGCGGTAACGCGAACGAGCACCGTCGCCTTGATGCGGCCGAAGTCATTGCTGTCAGCGTAGCTGATCGCATAGGTGCGGATGTTGGTGATGCGCATGGCCATCCTCCCTCAAGCGATCATCCCTTGCGGGTGATCAGCCTTGTATCGAGATAGGCCTCGATCGCCTCCGAGCCGCCTTCGGTGCCATGGCCGGAATCCTTGACGCCGCCGAAGGGAACCTCAGGCAGGGCAAGGCCCAGGTGATTGATGCTGGTCATGCCGGCCTCCACCTCGTTGCTGATGCGTGTTTCGGTGGCGCTGCTCTGGGTGAAGGCGAAGGCGGCCAGGCCGAAGGGCAGGCGATTGGCTTCGGCAATCGCCGCGTCCAGCGTCGCAAAGCGGTTGATGACCGCCACGGGGCCGAACGGCTCCTCGTTCATGATGCGCGCATCAACCGGCACGTCGGCGAGCACTGTCGGTTCGAAGAACCAGCCCTCGTTGCCGATGCGACGGCCGCCTGTCGTCAGGCGGCTGCCGCGTGAGACGGCGTCAGCTATCAGGCCTTCCAGTGCGGGGATGCGCCGGTCGTTGGCGAGCGGTCCCATATCGACGTCGGGGTCGAGGCCGTTGCCGACACGGATCGCCTTGGCACCCGCGGTGAAGCCGTCGATGAAGGCATCTGCGATTTTCTCATGCACGAGGAAGCGCGTCGGTGAAACGCAGACCTGGCCGGCATTTCGGAACTTGTTCTGCACCATCAGGCTTGTCGCAAGCTCGAGATCGGCATCCTCGGCGACGATGACCGGCGCATGACCGCCCAGTTCCATCGTGGCGCGCTTCATGTGCAGGCCAGCGAGTGCCGAGAGTTGCTTGCCTATAGGAGTCGATCCGGTGAAGCTGATCTTGCGGATGACAGGATGCGGGATCAGGTACTCGGAAATCTCCGATGGCACGCCGTAGACAAGGTTGACGACACCCGCCGGAATCCCGGCGTCAGCGAAGGCGCGGATCAGCGCCGCCGGCGAAGCCGGGGTTTCCTCAGGCGCCTTGACGATGATCGAGCAACCAGCGGCAATGGCGGCCGAAAGTTTGCGCACCACCTGATTGAGCGGGAAGTTCCACGGCGTGAAGGCAGCGACCGGGCCGACCGGCAGCTTCAGCGTCATCTGCACGACATCGGGCGCACGCGACGGGATGACCTGCCCATATGTGCGCTGTGCCTCGCCGGCAAACCAGTCGATGATGTCGGCGGCTGAGAGTGTCTCGAACCGCGCTTGTGACAGCGGCTTGCCCTGTTCCAGGGTCAGCATGACCGCGATGTCGTCGACGCGGCTGCGAAGAATCTCGGCGGCGCGGCGCATGACCTTCGCCCGATCGAAAGCCGAGGTCTTGCTCCAGATGGCGAAACCCTTGCTGGCGGCTTCAAGTGCTGCGTCGAGATCGCTCCTGTCGGCCCAGGCGACAGTGCCGATCGGCTGTGCGGTCGCGGGATTGATGACTGGGATCTTACGGCCGCTGGCAGAAGGCTGCCAGGTTCCGTCGATGAACAGCAGTGTATCGGGGTAGGTGATCATCCGATTGTCTTTCGTCACGTTCAAGAGGTCTGGCGTTTGGTGAGGAACATCGGACCGCCGCGCTTGCGCGGGAAGCCGTACCCATGCACCTCGACAAGATCGATATCGGCCGGCGAGGCAGCGATGCCTTCGTCCAGGATGGCCTGGCCTTCCGACGCCATGGCAGCGATCAGACGCGAGACGATGCGATCGGCAGCAATCTCGATCGGCGCACCGACAAGCGGGGCGATGATGCGCGCGGCCTCCTGCGAGGGAACGGGCGAACGCTCGCCAGGCGCGTAGTCGTACCAGCCGCCGCCGCTTTTCTGGCCTTTTCGCCCGGCGCGGACCAGAAGGTCTCCTGGTGTTTCGGCGATCTGCTCGCCGCGGGCGCGCGCCGCCTCGCGATGCATAAAGGAGATGTCGAGCCCTGCCATATCCTGCATTTCGAACGGTCCCATCGCATAGCCGAAGCCGCGCATGGCGGCGTCGACGGCTGCAGGGGCGACGCCGTCGCGGAGCAGCGCCTCCGCTTCGGCACGATAACGGCGCAGGATGCGGTTGCCGATGAACCCGTCGCAGATGCCGGAACGCACCGGAACCTTTCCCAGTCTGCGGGCGAGCTCGAAACTGGTGGCGACGACGTCAGGCCGGGTCTCCGGCGTCGGCACGATCTCGAGAAGCTTCATCACCTGCGCGGGGCTGAAGAAGTGCAGGCCGATGAACCGGCCGGGATCAGGCAGGCCTTCGGCAATCTGCCTCGGGTCGATGTAGGAGGTGTTGGTCGCCAGAATGGCATCTGCCCGGCAGATGCGCCCGAGCGAGGCAAAGACCTCGCGCTTGATGGCAACGTCTTCGAACACTGCCTCGATGACAAGGTCGCAACGGGCAAACGCTTCATAGCCGACCGCGCCGGTGACGTCTTGCATCCGGGCTTCAGCTTCCTCGTCGGTCAGACTCGCCTTCTTCCGCGCCGCCTCGAAGATCGCTTTCAAGGCTGCCAGGCCCCGTTCGAGGCTCTGCTGGTCGCGCTCGACCAGAACGACCGGGATGCCGGCATTGCGCAGAGCCGCAGCAATGCCCACGCCCATTGTGCCGCCACCTACGACACCAGCGCTCGCCAGAGGGAGCGGCGCTGTGCCGCGCAGGTCTGCGGGGCGTGGTGCGGCGCGTTCGGCGAAGAACAGGTGGCGCAACGCTGCCGCTTCTTCGCTGGCGCGCAGCTTCAGGAAGATCGAGCGTTCATTGGCAAGTCCAGCGTCGAAGCCGTTCTCGACGCCAAAGCGCAAGGCATCGAGTGCCAGCAACGGGGCGGATGCGCCACGAGCGGATCGGCGGATGCGTTGTCCGGCTTCCTCCCAGGTCGCTGGATCGGCGGCGACCATGGGACGGCGCGAGGCCGGTTCCGGCAAGGGGCTTTCAAGAGCCTCGAGTGCGAAGTCGACGGCGGCATCGACAAGCGGCTCCCGGACAAGGCGATCGACAAGACCGAGTTCGGCCGCGCGTACGCCATCAAGCTGCAGATTTTCCGCGGCCACGCGGAGTGCTGTTTCGATGCCGATCAGCCGCGGCAGGCGCTGCGTCCCACCCGCGCCGGGGATGATGCCGAGATTGACCTCGGGCAGTGCGAATTTCGCGTCCTCGGTTGCGACCCGCATGCGGCAGCCGAGCGGCACTTCCAGCCCGCCGCCGAAGGCCGCGCCGCGTATCGCTGCGATCCAGGGTTTTGCGGCACTCTCGATCCGTCCGATCAGGTCGGGCAAGGAAGGCGGCTCGACCGGGCGGTCGAATTCAGTGATGTCGGCCCCGCCAACGAAAAGCTTTCCTGCTCCCGTCAGTACGACAGCGCGGACCCTGCTGTCGGCGTCGAACTCGTCGGCCAGGGCCAAAAGCTTCGTGCGGACGGCCAGGTTGATTGCGTTGACCGGCGGATTGTCGATGGTGACGATCGCAATCCCGCTGCGCTGCTCGACATGCACGCTCATGCGGTTGCTCCCGCCGGTTCGACGGGCACAAAGGTACCGGCTTCGCGACAGGCGATCGCCCCCGAGGCCGCAAGCTTGTCGATATGGTAGTCCTCCAGGCCAAGGACATCGCGCAGGACGTCGCGCGTGTCCTCTCCAAGCAGGGGCGGAGCCTTTGCCTTATGCGAACGCTGCGCGGTGAGGCCATGCGCGGCGCGGATGAGCGAGATCGGGCCAAGCTCGGCGTGTTCGAGTTGCTCGACGACGCCGCGCTCCACCACGCTTGGGCTCTCCAGCGCTTCGGCGACTGTTTTCACCTGGCCTGCAGGAACACTTGCCTTGCGGCAGGCGTCGATCCAATAGGCGCAGGTGTTTTCGCGCATCTGGTCTGCCAACGTCGGCAGCAATTCGTCCCGGTGCACCGCCCGCTGGTGCGAGGTGACGAAGCGGGGATCGCGGGCAAGCTCCGGTCTACCGATCACTTGCTCGCAGAAATCGATGAACATGCGGTCGTTGCCGACGGCCAGTGCAAAGACACCATCGGCCGTATCGAAGACCTGATATGGCACGACGGTCGGGTGGGCATTGCCAAATCGCGTCGGCTCGACGCCAGCATTCAGATAGCCGGTTCCGACATTGATCAGCATGTTGAGCGTAGCGTCGAGCAGCGCGACATCGATGTACTGCCCGGTCCCCGTGTCGCGCCGCTGGTAGAGCGCAGCGAGGATCGACTGGGTTGCAATCATGCCGGCGACCACGTCGGTGAAGGCAACGCCCAGGCGGCTCGGCGGGCCGTCTTCCTGGCCGGTGATCGACATCAGGCCGCTTTCCGCCTGCATGATGAAGTCGTAGCCCGGCCGATCCCGCTCGGGACCGGACTGGCCGTAGCCGGAGATCGAGCAATAGACCACGCCCGGGTTGATCTTCCGGATGTCCTCATAGCCGATACCAAGCCGGTCCACGGTGCCGGCGCGAAAATTCTCGACGATCACATCGGCCTTTGCCGCCAGATCGAGCACGATCTGCCGTCCCTCCGATGCCTTGAGGTCGAGCGCGATGCTCTGCTTGCCGCGGTTGGCGCACAGATAATAGGTGCTGACGCCCTTGTAGTTGGGCACCGACCAGGCGCGCGTGTCGTCACCACCCTTGATGTTCTCGATCTTCCAGACCTCTGCGCCCAGATCAGCAAGGCTCATGGTGGTCCATGGTCCGGCCAGGACGCGGGTCAGGTCGAGCACGCGTATGCCTTCGAGTGGCAGCTTTTGTTCAGTCATGTCGTCCTCCCGGCTCCGCGTCAGGCGCGGGCCGACAAACCAGTGTCGATTGCATTGGGGAAGTGGCAGGCTACCGAGTGCCCGCCGCCATGGTCGGCGAGGGGGGGCTCCTCCTGCGCGCAGATGGGCTGTGCCATGGGGCAGCGTGTGCGAAAGCGACAGCCCGACGGTGGATTGAGGGGGCTCGGCAGATCGCCCTTGAGCACGATGCGCGAGCGTGTCCTCTCCAGCTTCGGGTTGGCAAGCGGAACCGCCGACATCAACGCCTGGGTGTACGGGTGCATTGGCGCCCCATAGAGGAGCGACTTGGGTGCGATCTCGACGATCTTTCCGAGATACATCACCGCCACCCGGTGCGAGATGTGCTGCACGACCGACAGGTCATGGGCGATGAACACATAGGCCGTGCCCATCTCGCGCTGGATGTCCTTGAGCAGATTGAGCACGCCGGCCTGCACTGACACGTCGAGCGCCGATACGGGTTCGTCGAGGACCAGCAGTTCCGGCTTCAGTGCAAGTGCGCGGGCGATGACCACACGTTGGCGCTGGCCGCCCGAGAGTTCGTGCGGATAGCGCTGCCCGTGTTCTGGGTTCAGACGAACGAGTTCCAGCATTTCGGCCACGCGAACCTTGCGCTGCGCAGCATTGAGGTCGCTGATGCGAAGCGGCTCGGCGATATTTTCGGCCACCCGCATACGTGGGTGGAGCGAGGCGTAGGGGTCCTGGAAGACAAGCTGGATGTTGCGGCGCAGCCGCCGCATTTCGGTGGCATTGGCCAGGTTGATGTTCTGGCCATGGAAGAGTGTCTCGCCGCTGCTTGGCTCGATCAGCCTCAGGATGCACCTGCCGAGGGTGGACTTTCCGCAGCCGGACTCGCCGACGAGCCCGAGTGTCTCACCCGCATTGACGTCGAACGATACGCCCGCGACCGCGTTGACATGCGCGATTTCCCGCTCGAACAGGAGGCCGCCCGTGACCGGGAAGCGCTTGGTCAGTTCTCGAACGGAGAGAATGGCTTGTTGCATCACGCTGCGCTCTCGGTTGGAAGGGTGGCGAAGTGGCAGGAGGCGCTGTGGCCTCCGAAGTCCCGCAGCACGGGCGCAGTGGTTCGGCAGATGGCCTGCACCTGCGGGCAGCGCGGATGGAAGGCGCAGCCGCCCGGAAGCTTGCCCAAGGGGGGCGGCGAACCCTCGATGGAAAAGAGCCGGTCCTTTTCCTCGGCCATGTCGGGAATGGAGGCGATGAGGCCACGCGTATAGGGATGGCTCGGGCGTTCGAAGAGATCGTCGATGCTCGCCTGCTCCACCACTTCTCCCGAATAGACGACGGCAACGCGGTCCGCATGGCCGGCAAGGACGCCGAGATCATGCGTGATGAGGATCAGGCCGAGGTTCAGCCGCTTTCGGAGGTCGCTCAGGACATCCATGATCTGGGCTTGGACGGTCACGTCGAGCGCTGTGGTCGGCTCGTCTGCGATCAAAAGGTCCGGGTCGTTCGCTACCGCCATGGCAATCATGACGCGCTGGCGCATCCCGCCCGAAAACTCATGTGGGTACTGATGGATGCGGCGGTCCGGCTGCGGGATGGCGACGAGCGCCAGAAGCTCGACCGCGCGGTCGAGTGCGGCCTTCTTGGAGACTTCCGGATGGTGCAGGAGGATGGCCTCGGCGATCTGGGCGCCGACGGTCATGACCGGATTCAGCGATGAAAGCGGATCCTGAAATATCATGGCAACGCGCGAGCCACGGAGCTTGCGCAACTCGCGCCTGGGCATTCCGACCAGCTCCTGGCCCTTGAACCTGGCCGACCCCTGGACCCGTGCCGTCTTTGCCTGGAGGCCGAGCGCAGCCAGCATGCCGACCGACTTGCCGGAGCCCGACTCGCCAACGATGCCCAGTACCTCGCCGTGATCGACGTGAAGGCTGATGCCGCGCACGGCCTCGAAATGGTGGCCATGGCGGCCGAAGGAGACACGCAGGTCTTGCACGGAGAAGAGCGGTTCTTGCTGCATGTCGGGCCTCATTTGGACTTCGGGTCGAAATAGTCGTGCAGACCGTCACCAATGAAGTTGAAGCCGAGCACGATCGTCAGGATGGCAAGGCCCGGTCCGAACGCGACCCACCAGGAATAGAACTGGGACGCGCCATCGGAGATCATCGACCCCCATTCGGGAGTGGGTGGCGTGGCACCAAGACCGATGAAACTCAGCGACGCGGCAAGCAGGATGACCTGGCCGAGATCCATCGTTGCGCTGATAAGCACAGGCGTCCAGCACAGCGGCAGGATATGCTTGAGCAGCACACGCGGCTTGCTTGCGCCGGCGGCGATGGCGGCCTCGACATGCTCGCGCTCCCGGACTTCCAGGACCTGGGCGCGCATGAGGCGGGCATAGACCGGCCACCACACGATGATCATGGCGACCGTGGCATTCTCGAGGCCGGGCCCGAGCGATGCCGCAACCGCCATGGCAAGCAGCATCGGCGGGAATGACAAGGTGACGTCGACCAGCCGCATGATTGCCGATCCGAACACGCCGCCGACAAATCCGGAAATAGCGCCAAGGGCCGCGCCGATCCCTACCGAAAGGGTGACAACGACCACGGCGATGGGCAGCGAATGCCGCGCGCCATGAAGTGTGCGGCTGAGCACATCGCGCCCCAGTGCGTCGGTTCCCAGCCAGTGTTCCCAGCTCGGCGCCTGCAGCCGACGACCCACCATGTCGAGCGGATTGTACGAGGTCATAAGCGGCGCGAGAAAGGTCACTGCCAGCCAGAAGAGGACAATTGCGAAACCGATCGCCAGTGGAAGTGAAATCCAGTGGGCCCGTCTCAGCGAGGAGAGTGTCAATGCGGTCATGGTCTTATCCCAGACGGACGCGTGGGTTGGCGATGACGTAGGCGACGTCGGTGATGAGGTTGGTCACCAGGAAGACGACGCCGCCGACGATGGTCACGCCGATGATGGCAGGGAAGTCGAGGCCCCTCGCTGCATCCACCGCGTAGGATCCCATGCCCGGCCAAGAGAAGATGGTCTCGGTCAGCACCGCGCCGGTCAGCAGGTAGGCGAAGGAGTAGCCGATGACGGTGAGGGTGGGCACGAGCGTGTTGCGGAGCGCGTGGCGGATGACGACGCGCAGTTCGCCAGCCCCTTTGGAGCGGGCGGTGAGGATGAATTCGCGATCTAGGACTTCGAGCATATTGGCGCGCACGAGGCGCGAGATAGTGCCCGCCACAGCCCAGCCAAGCACGAATGCCGGCAGGATCAGGTGCCACAGGGCATCGGCGAAGAGCTTGACGTTTCCGGCCAGCAACGTGTCGATGGTCATGAAGCCGGTGACCCGGGGCGGCAGTGCGGCGCGCGGATCAAGCCGGCCGGGACCCGGCAGGATGCCCCACTTGACGGAGAATACGTAGAGAAGCGCCAACCCGAGCCAGAACACGGGTATCGAGGATCCGAAGAGCGCGAAGAAGCGCGCCAGATGATCGATAGGCGTGTTTCGGTAGTAGGCGGCCAGCATGCCGAGCGATATGCCGATCGTCGAGCCCACGATCATGGCGGCGATCACCAGTTCCATCGTGGCGGGAAGCCGGAACATGACGTCCTGTGCGACCGGACGGCGGGTGATGAACGACGTGCCCATATCGCCGGTGACGAGGTTCTGGACATAGATCAGGTATCGTTCCGGCAAGCTCCGATCGAGGCCCCAGCGAGCCTTGGCGGCGGCGACGGCCTCCGGGTCATTCATCTGCCTGTCAGAGACGATGGCAGCCAGCGGATCGCCCTTGGTCACGGTCGTCAGCAGAAAGGCAAGCGTGATGATGCCCAGCACCAAGAACGGCATAGTGATGAGGCGGCGCAGTATGTAACGTATCAAGGAACTGATCCTTTTGCCGGGATTCCCCGTGCGCCGGTCGGATGCGGGCGACGGGTATGACGACAATATTGACAACAGCCGGAGCGCGCGTCAACATAAATGAAATTAAATTCCAATAGTGGCCGAACGAGCGGTCGAGATTCTCTGGTATGGCAGCGCCACTGGGGAGAGGTCGAAAATGCGTAAGCGGACAAAACCGGTCGACGGGGCAGATGTTGCCGAAGGTAGCAACCCCGCGGCATCGTTGACGCGCGGGCTTGAGATCCTGCGTGCCTTCACGGCCGACGACGGCACTCTCGGAAACCAGGACCTGCTCGAACGGACGGGACTGCCTAAGGCGACAGTCTCGCGCCTGACGGCCACGCTCGTGAACCTTGGTTATCTCAACTATGACGATACGCTCGGCCGCTACAGCATTGGTCCGGCGACCATATCGCTCGGTTATTCTGCCTTGAGCTCCAATCCGGTGATCCATCTGGCCAGGCCGCTTATGCAGGAACTGGCCGACAAAACCGGTGCGGCCGTGGCGCTAGGCACGCGCGACGGGCTGGAGATGGTTTACCTGGCCAATTGCAGGTCGATGTCGCCGGTGACGCTGCGGCTGAACATCGGCTCCAGGGTTCCGATCTGCCGGACAGCCATGGGCCTGGCATATCTGGCCGAGATGCATCCGGACATTCGCGCCTCCGTGGTGGAGCAGCTGCTGAAGGCCGAAAAGGACAAGGACGCGCTGGTGGCGCTCATCGACAAGTCGCTCGAGGACTACCGGCGGGACGGCTTCGTCAGCGTTTTCGGCACGTGGCACAGCTACATCAATGCCGTCGGCGTCGCTTTCCGGCCAACGGACGGGTCGCCATTGGTCGCACTGACATGCGGCGGCATCGTCGACCTTCTGCCGAAGGACCTGTCCCGCAACACGGTTGGCCCCGAGCTGGTGCGCCTGACACAACGCCTGCGCGCCAGCCTGGCCGGACAACCGGACCTTTTGCCCTTCCCAGTCTCTACTCCCGCCTGGAACACCTCGGCGGAATAGGCTTCGCTCCAAAGGATCTGTCATGCCAGTCAATGTCATCTTCCCCAAGGTTAGCCTCGAAATGGCAAGCGGCAGCATTTCACGCTGGCACGTCAAGGAAGGTGACACGGTTGCCGCAGGACAGGTTCTCTTCGAGATCGACAACGACAAGGCCGCCGTGGAGGTGGAATCTCCGGGCGCAGGGATCATCCGCAACCTTTTGGCAGGCGACACCGAGGTCGACGTAGGCGCCGAAGTCGCACGCATCTTCGCGTTGGACGAGGTCGGCGCCGATATGCCTGCGGCTCCGGCCAGGACACTGGAACCGGAGGCCGCCGGGCCGGCCGCCGCCGCACAGCATGCCGCGGCGCCGGCCCGTTCCACGTCGCGTCGTGGTCCCAACCCGACACCGCTCGCTCGCCGCCTTGCGCAGGAGCATGGCATTCACCTCGAGGGGCTGAAGGGCACGGGGCCGCATGGGCGGGTACAGAAGAAGGATGTTCTGGCCGGACTTGCAGGTGTCGCGACGGCAGCGCCAGCGGCTTCCGGCGATGCGGATACGCGGCCTTCACTTCCTGGGCGTGGAGGTGGCCAGCTTCTCAATGCGGTTTGGCTGCGTCAGGGCGCAGGGCTGCCGGTTGTGATGTTGCACGGCTTCAGCGGCGACCTGAACAACTGGCGTGGCATCTTTGCGGGCGGGCGCAGCGAGTTCCCGGCTCTTGCACTCGACTTGCCCGCCCATGGGCAGTCTCCGCGCAGCGTTCCGGATGATCTGGATGAAATGGCCGAGTTGGTCGAGGCGACGCTTGCCGCCGAAAAGATCGGACCGATGGTTCTTGCAGGCCATTCTTTTGGCGCAGCGCTTGCGGCACGCGTCGCTCGGCGGGCCCAGGTCGATATACGCGGCCTTTGCCTTTTCGCTCCCGCCGGTCTCGGGCCGGAGATCAATGCCCCGTTCACCGAAGGCATCCTGAGAGCGCGCAGCACCGAAAGCCTGCGGCCGTGGCTGGAAACGTTGGTTCACGACCCGGCGACGATTTCAGACGCCTTCGTGCGTTCGGTCGTTCAGCAGCGCAAGGATGGGGGTCTGACGACGGCCATGACGGGTTTTGCCAACCGCTTCTTCCCCGATGGGACGCAGAGCTTCTCGGTAGCATCTGACATCGCCAAGCTGTCGCAGATCGTCCGTATCGTCTTCGGGCGCCAGGACCGCGTGCTGCCCTTTGGATCGACACGCGGATTGCCCGACAACGTGGCCCTGCACGCCTTCGATCGCTGCGGGCACATGCCCCATCTGGAAAAGCCGGAGCTGGCGCTGCGTATCCTCAGCGAAGTCTGGCGCAGCGCCTGAGGCCTATTGCTGGCCGTAGGTGCCGTAGCGGCTGTGCACCTCGGTCAGCTCTTCCTCTGACAGCAGCACCGGTTCGCCTGCCGAGCAGGCAAGAAGGTACTGGCGCGCCAGCATCTCGAGCTTTTCAGCCCGCGCGAGCGCCGAAGCAAGATCGCGACCCGTCGTCACGATGCCGTGGTTCGACATGAGACAGGCGGCGTAGGTCGTGCCCATGGCTGCGACGACTGTCTCGGCAAGCGCCGGTGTGCCGAAGCAGGCATAAGGCGCGCATGGGATGACGTTTCCGCCGAAGCCCGCGATCATGTAGTGAAAGGGCGGCATGGGCCGCCTGAGTGCTGCCAGGGCCACGCAATTGTCGGGATGGGCATGAACGACGGCGCCGGCCGGCGTCGTCTGATAAAGCCGGGAATGGATCGCCCATTCGGAAGAGGGTTTCCAGCGGCCCTCCCAGTTTCCCTCGAGGTCCATTTCCACGATCTGCTCCGGGCCGAGCTCCCGGGGCGGGATGCCGGTGGGGGTGATCAGCATTCCCTCGCCATGGCGGAGGCTCAGATTGCCGGCCGTGCCGCTGTTGAGCTCCAACTCGACGGTTTTCAACGTGGCTTCGACCAGCGCGACACGCGGATCAGATGGAGCCTGCATTTGTTTGCTTCCTTCGACTAGGCTTTCATGAGCTCCAGGGCTCTCGGGAGAATGTCTTCACCGCCAAGCTTGCCTGGTTTCAGATAGAGCGAGATCGGTCGCGGGCCTTCCGCCACGCAGAAGCCCGTGCCGATTGGCCCTTCGGGAAATGCGCGGACGGAACCGATGCCCAGGGCCGAGACGACCGCGCCTGAGGTTTCACCGCCGGCGACGATGAAGCGGTTGACGCCCCGGTCGTGCAGCCCTTGCGAGATTGCGCCAAGCAGGTGTTCGGCCCGCCGCGCCGCGCCGAGCGCGCCAAGCGCCCGCTGAGCGCGTTCCACGCCTTCCGTATCCGTCGCCGTTGAGATGGCGAAAGGCTTGGCGCCGACGAGAGGTGTTGCCCAATCCAGCGCGGCTGCGATCGTTGCCTGTTGCCCGCGCGGATCGAGAAGGTCCACGGTCAGGACCGGATGGGCCTCGCCAAACACATCCAGCTGCCGGAGGATAACCGGGCCGACAGTGCCGGCTATCACTGCCGCCGGGCCTTCGGCGTGGCGCGGCGCTGGCACGGGTCTCGCACGTGCGGGCGCTGCGAGCCGGCAGGCATAGGCGATGATCAGCGGATCGCTTGCCACCACCACACTAGGCCGAGAGCACGCCAGTTCGGCAGCGGCGTCGACGTCGCCATCGTCTGTCATGTCGAAAAACACGTGGCCAACGCTGTCCGCCGCAAAGGCATTGACTGCCTCTCTCACAACATCGGCGCCCTTGAGCAGGGTGGCGTGGTTGACGAGTGCGACCGGATGTTGCGTCTGCAGCGACAGGAACCGCACGAGATCCGCGTCAGGCATCGGAGTCAGCGGATCGAAACGCTTGATCGATTCCGACACGAGGCGGCCACGATAAAAGAGATAGCCCTGATGCACCGTCGTGCCGTAGCGGGGAAAGCCCGCGCTCATCAGAACGGGGCGCAACCCTAGCCGGTCCGCGAGGTAGTCAGCGGCCGGTCCGATGTTGCCGTCTTCGGTCGAATCGAACGATGCGCAGGCCTTATAGGCGAGCCGTGCATAGCCGGCTTCGACGAAGGCGTCGGCCATGCGGGCCAGATCGGACAAGGCGTCCGGGCGTGGGATGGTACGGGTCCGCGTGCCGGCGACGATCACTGGCGCATCGGACGTGACGGCGGCCGCATCGAAGACGACGGGACAATAGATCCCAGCACCTTCGATGTAGCCCGCCACCATGAGCGCACCCGTAAAGTCGTCCGCGACAATGCCGAGAAACCGGCTCATGGGGTGCCTCAGGCGTTCATCATTTCGCGCGCAATGATGATCTGCTGGATCTGCGAGGTGCCTTCGTAGAGCCTGAACAGGCGCACATCGCGATAGAAGTGCTCCACCGGATATTCCTGCATGTATCCGGCGCCGCCATGAATCTGCACAGCGCGATCGGCAACGCGTCCAACCATTTCGGAGCAGAACAGCTTGGCGCTGGCGGCCTGCTGGATGATACGCTCGCCGGTATCGAATCGGCGAGCGGCCTCCAGCACCATCGAGTGGGCTGCGAAGGTTTCCGTTGCGCTGTCGGCAAGCATTGCCTGAATGAGCTGATGCTCGGCGATCGGTTTGCCGAATTGCACGCGGTTTCGGGCGAAGGAGACGGATTCGTCGCAGAGTCGTTGCGCCGCACCGGTGCAGACCGCGGCGATGTGCAGCCGACCGCGATTGAGAACCTTCATCGCCGTCTTGAAACCCTGGCCTTCAACACCACCGATGACGGCGTCGGCCGGTACGCGGCAATTCTCGAAAATGACATCGCAGGTGCGCGTGCCGCGCTGTCCCATCTTCTTGTCGATGGCTCCGAGGCTGATTCCCGTCGAATTACTTGGCACAAGGAACGCCGAGACCCCGCTGGGTCCCGATCCACCTGTTCGTGCCATGACGGTGAACACGTCGGCGACGGGAGCATTGGTGATGAAGCGCTTAGTGCCGTTCAGGACGTAGTGGTCACCATCGCGGACGGCCAATGTCCTGACCGACCCGGCATCCGAACCGACGTCAGGCTCTGTCAATGCGAAGGAACCGATGACCTCGCCGGTCGCCATGCGCGGTAGCCAGTATGCTTTCTGGGCCTCCGTGCCGTCGACGATGATGCCTTGCGAGCCAATGCCGTTGTTCGTGCCGATCACCGATCGGAAGGCTGGCGAGGTGTAGCCGAGCTCGAACGCCACGGTCACCTCCTCCTCCATCGTCAGGCCGAGCCCGCCGAACTCTTCCGGTATGGACAGGCCGAACAGGCCGAGTTCGCGCATCTCGTCGATGAGTTCGGCAGGAATAGCGTTTTCTTCTTCGACCCGCGCTTCTGCCGGCACCAATCGCTCGCGCACGAAACGCTGCACAGTGTGCGTCAGCGCTTCCAACAGGCTGGCGTCCCTGATCATCGAACTATCCCTTATCGAACCCGAAAATTTTTGTTGCGTCCAAAGGCTGGCACAGCTTAGTGTGCCGTTCAACAGAAATCGGAATTTATTTCCAGAAACAAGATGGGCAGTGCAAATCTTGGCACTGCCCCTCCGACAAAGGCTGCACCGGAGGAACTATGGCCCGCCAGATACCCCTGACCCCGTCGGCCGCCTGGTTCCATCTGGAACTCGACGAGGCCGACTGGAAGGACGAGAAGGCACAGGATCTGATCCACTGGTATGGCCAGATGCTGCTGATCCGACGCTTCGAGGAGAAGCTGCTAGATCTGGAGAAGGCTGGCCTGATCCATGGTCCGGCGCATGCCAGCATCGGCCAGGAAGCGGGTGCGGTCGGTGCCATGTCGGTGCTTGGTGCCGGTGACAAGATCAACGGCACGCATCGCGCGCACCACCAGGTGCTGATGAAGCTGGTCAACACCGAAGTCCCGGAAGGCTTCGATATCCGCAAGGATGAGTTCACGCCGGGAATGGACGAAGCGGTCTATCGCTTCATGGCGGAAATCATGGGGCTGGCGCCCGGCTATTGCGGTGGACGCGGCGGTTCCATGCACATGCGCTTCGCCGATGCCGGCGTTGTCGGCACGTCGGCCATCGTCGGCGGCAACCCGCCCCACGCGGTCGGCTATGCGCTGGCCGACAAGATGCTGGAGCGCGACCAGGTTTCGGTCGCATTCTTCGGCGACGGCGCCACGCAGAATGGCGCAAGCTACGAGGCAATGAACATCGCGGCGGCCCAGAGCCTCCCCGTTATCTTCTTCATCGAGAACAATCTCTACGGCGTTTCGACCCGCATTTCCGACGTGACGCGGGAGACACGCTTGTCTTCGCGCGGTGCGATGCTGGGCATAACCTCCATCGAATGCGACGGCATGGATGTGGTGGCCGTTCACCGCGCCATGGCCGAGGCGCGCAGGCTGATCCGCGAGGAGCGAGGCCCTGTTGTCGTAGAGGCGCTGTGCTACCGGCATTTCCACCAGTCCGGCGGTCGTAGCGGCAGCGATTTCGGCTACCGAACCAAGGAGGAAGAGGCCGAATGGCGCGAGCGGGACCCTGTCACGCTCGCCAAGGAGAGACTGACGTCGCTCGGCTATCTTACTGCAGAAGAGCTCACCCATATCGATCAGGTGGTGACGGACCGCGTCGCCGCTGCAGCAGCGCGCTTGACCGAACCGGTGCCCGGTGGAAATGCGCTGCGCATACCCGATGGCCTGTGGCCGGATGCCGGCAGCCGGGACCGGGGAATCCTGGGAGACCTGTCCGAACTCGGGGGCAAGCGGATGCTGGACCACGACCAGCTCAACGGTCACCAGCTGGAAAAGGTGAAGTTCGTAACCGCGGCTTCCGAGACGATCGCGGCTGCGATGGAACGCGACCCGACCATCATCGTCATGGGCGAGGACGTCCATCAGATGCGCGGCGGTGTCAGCGGTTTCACCAAGGGCGCGCTGGAGCGCTGGCCGGGGCGGGTGCTGCCGATGCCGATCGCCGAGAACGGCTTCACCGGCGTGGCGCTGGGCGCTGCACTCAACGGGCTCCGGCCGATCGTCGAGATCATGTTCGGCGATTTCTGCTTCACCGCTGCCGACCAGATCGCTCACGGCGTCGGCAAGGTGCGCCACATGTTCGGCGATGGCTTTCCAGTTCCGCTGGTGATGCGCATACGTGTTTCCCCGCACACCGGCTACGGATCGCAGCATTCGGGCGACCCGTCGGCATTGTTCGGCCTGTTCCCGGGTTGGCGCATCGTCACGCCGTCGACCGCTTTCGACTACATCGGGCTGATGAACTCGGCTCTCGCCTGCAACGATCCGGTCGCCATCATCGAGCATACCGAGCTTTACCAGCGCGAGTTCGAGGTTCCGCAGGGCGACCGCGACTACTGCATCCCCTTTGGCTCTGCCCGGATTGTGAAACCTGGTGCCGCCTGCACCGTGCTTGCGACCTCGGTGATGGTCCAGAATGCGGCGAAGGCGGCACAGGAAGCCGGCGTCGATGCCGAGATCATCGATCTGCGCAACATCGACCATCACGGCATGGACTGGGATCTGATCGGCTCGTCGATCGACAAGACCGGCCGCGTGATCATCGCCGAGCAGACGGCACGCAGCCTTTCAATGGGCGCCACCTGGGCGGCAGAGATTCAGGAACGCTTCTTCGACAGTCTCGATCACGAAGTCCTGCGCGTCGCGGGCGGGCTTGCTGCCCCGACCGTATCGGCGGTCCTCAACCGTGCTGCGCTCGGGTCGGTTGGCGATGTCAGGGAAGCTCTTCTGAGAATTGCGGAAAAATAGTGGAACACGGGCATCCGCGGCCCGACAACAATGGAGGTACAAGCAGTGAAACGACTAGGCCTGAGAAGATCCAAGATTGCCCTGCTGTCGATGGCGCTTGCCGCGACCGTATTGTACGGCCCGGCGCAGGCGGAAGAGCGTGCTCTGGTGATCGCGCGCGATATGGACGTCAATTCGCTCGATCCGGCACGCGCCTGGTGCGACACCTGCCAGATCTACAACACGTCGGTCTATGAGCAGCTCGTGACGCTCGACAAGGACAACAAGGTTGTTCCGGTCCTGGCCAAGAGCTGGGAAGTCAACAAGGAACAGACACAGCTTACCTTCAAGTTGGATCCGGCTGCAAAATTCTCCGACGGCTCGCCTGTCGAAGCCAAGGACGTGAAATGGTCGTTCGAGCGGCTGAAGAACATCAAGGGCAACGGCGCTTTCCTGGCTGACCCGATCGCTTCGATCGATACCCCGGACGCACAGACCGTTGTCGTCCATCTGTCGGCACCCAACTCAGAGTTTCTCAACCAGGCGGCCGCAGGCTTCCTGGCGGTGATCAACAGCGACGTCGCCTCGGCCGAAGGCGCGCTTTCCGACGTTACGGCGGTCGACAAGGACACTTCGGAAAACTGGTTCCTGACCCATTCCGCCGGTAGCGGCCCGTTCGTGCTGGCGTCCTATGAGCCGAACGCCGAACTCAGGCTCAAGCGCAACGAGAACTACTGGCGCAAGGCGCCAGCGGTGCCGGAAGTCGTGTTCCGCCAGGTCAAGGACGCAGTGGCGCAGGCGCAGATGCTGCAGTCGGGTGCCGCAGACATCGCCATGCAGATCGACCCCGAGACCGCAAAGACCTTGGAAGGCTCTAACGTCACCGTCGAGCAGGTGCCTTCATACAACTACGTCTACATCGCCCTGTCGCCGGGCGCCAAGGCGAACACCGTCAAGTTGACGCCGGAAGTGCGCGAGGCGATCTCTATCGCCATCGACCGCACCTCGTTGATCGACTTTACGCTCGGCGGCGCGGGCCGGCCGATTGCAACCCCCATCCCGCTCGGTTTCCCCGGCGGCGACGGTCACGAGATTCCGGCATACAATCCCGACCGCGCCAAGGAACTGCTTGCCAAGGCAGGGGCAGCCGACGGCTTCACCATCAAGTCGATCTATCCCGACATGAACGTCTATGGCGTCGACTTCTCGCTGATGATGCAGAAGATCCAGCAGGATCTGGCCAAGGTCGGCATCAAGGTCGAGCTCTCGCCGGTGCCGTTCGCGAACTGGCGTGAGGCCGCCAATGGCGACCACATTCCGCTGACCGCGGTGTTCTTCGCCCCTGACTTCTACGGCAGCTCGCAATATGTCGACGTCTTCGGGCTGTCCGAGGGCTCTGTCTGGGCCAAGCGCGCTGGCGCCGCCACTGATCCGACACTCGTCAACAACGAAACCGGCAAGCTGCTCAAGCAGGCTCTTGCAGCCTCGACAGTCGCGGATGCCGACAAGCTGTGGTTCGAAGCCGGCCAGCAGATGGCCAAGGACCGGATCATCATCCCGATGGTCAGCCCGAACCTGATCCTGGCACATGGTCCGAACGTCAAGGGCATGCGCTACAGTGCCTGCTGCAACCTGCCGCTGGCCGAAATCTCGAACTGATCGGTACTGGAAGGGAGGCTCGCAAGCCTCCCTTCCTTTCCATGGAGGACATCATGAACATCAGCCTGCCGAACAGCCGCGACGCCGAACTTCTGGCGCGCGCCCAGCGGGTCGTGCCGAACGGCATGTGGGGTCATATGGCGACCCGCGCCATCGGGCCGGGCTATCCCCAATTCTTCGCCAGGTCCGAAGGGTGCCGGGTCTGGGACGTCGATGGAAACGAATACATCGACTTCATGTGCGCCTGGGGCCCCAACGTCCTCGGCTACCATCATGCCGAAGTAGACGCTGCGGCGATGGCGCAGCTCAAGAACGCTGACATCAGCAACGGTCCGACCGAGGTCATGGTCGAACTCGCCGAGCTGCTGGTGGACACCGTCGACCATGCCGACTGGGCGATGTTCCAGAAGAATGGCACCGACGCCACCACGGCCTGTGTGACGATCGCGCGCGCCGCGACCGGCAAGCGCAAGATCCTGGTCGCGCGCGGCGCATATCATGGCGCGGTGCCGTGGTGCTCGCCCTCGCTGGTTGGCGTGACCGCGGAAGACCGGGCGCATCTGGTCATCTTCGATTTCAACGACATGGCGAGCCTCGACGCGGCGGTGGCCACTGCAGGCGACGACCTTGCCGGCATCATGCTCACGGCCTTCCGGCATGACGTCAACCGCGATCAGGAACTGCCCGATCCAGGCTTTCTCAAACATGCACGCGCGATCTGCGACAGGACGGGCGCTGCATTGATCATTGACGACGTACGGGCGGGATTCCGTCTGGATGTGCGCGGAAGCTGGGCGCAATACGGGGTCAGGGCGGACCTTGGCTCCTACTCGAAGGCGATCGCAAACGGCTGGCCGCTTGCCGCCGTGGCCGGCAGCGAGCGCATGCGCGAAGGCGCATCGAAAGTCTTCGTCACCGGGTCCTTCTGGTATGGCGCGGCAGCCATGGCTGCGAGCCTGAAGACAGTGCAAATCCTTCGCGACACCGATGCATTGGTGCACACCGCGGCGATGGGCCAGCGTTTCCGCGAAGGCCTCGATGGGGTGGCCAGGCGGCACGGCTTCAGCCTGCGCCAGACCGGGCCGGCGCAGATGCCGATGGTTCTGTTTGACGGCGACAAGGATTTGCAGATCGCCAATGCCTTCTGCGCGGCCGCCCTCCGCCACGGCGTCTATCTGCACCCGAAGCACAACATGTTCCTGTGCGCGGCTCACCAACCGGCCGACATTGACCGAGCGATCGAGGGCGCAGATGCAGCCATGAAGCAAGTCGTGGAACTCGGACTTCAGCCCGAGTGAAAAGCCACAAGCCGCGCCGGAGCATTCTGCGGCGCGGCTCACGTCAAGCAGCACACCGAAACCAGCGTGACCGAGGCTTCGCCCATGTCCTACACCGACCATATCTTCGTCGACTACAAGAAGCGCGTTAACGCGCTCGAGGCGAGCAACAACCCCTTCGCCCAAGGCATTGCCTATGTCGAAGGAGAGTATGTGCCCCTGAAAGAAGCGCGCATTCCGATCCTCGACCAGGGCTTCCTGCACTCGGACCTGACCTATGACGTGCCGGCCGTCTGGGATGGGCGTTTCTTCCGCCTGGACGACCACCTCGACCGCTTCGAGCGCAGCTGCGAGCGCCTGCGGCTGAAGAGCCCGCTGTCGCGCCAGGAAATCCGCGACCGCCTGGTCGAGATGACCGCGAAAAGCGGCATCCGCGATGCCTATGTGATGCTGATCGTGACCCGTGGCCTGCGCTTCATTCGCCAGTATGCGCCGGAGGAATGCGAGAATTTCTGCTACCTGATGGTCATGCCCTACATGTGGGTCATGAACGAGGAAACGCAGAAGACAGGTGGCAGTGCCGTCATCGCCCGCACCGTTCGCCGCGTGCCGCCAGGTGCCATCGACCCGACGGTGAAGAACCTGCAGTGGGGCGATTTCACGCGTGGCCTGCTGGAAGCGCGCGACCGCGGCGCGATGTACCCGATCCTGACCGACGGTGACGCGAACCTGACCGAGGGCTCGGGATTCAACATCATCCTGATCAAGGACGGCAAGCTCTATACGCCCAAGAAAGGCGTGCTTGAGGGCGTCACGCGAAAGTCCGTGCTCGCTGTCGCCGACAAGCTTGGCTACCCCTATGCGGTCGACGACGTGCCGGTGGAGCTGGCCTATGAATGCGATGAACTCCTCTTTGTAACGACGGCCGGCGGCGTCATGCCAATCACCACCCTCGACGGCCAGCCGGTGGGCGATGGCAAGGTGGGGCCGATCAGCCAGGCGCTGTGGAAGGGCTACTGGGACGCCCATCGTGATCCCGAGGTCAGTTTCGCGATCGAGTACCGCGACTGACATCAAGTCCGGGAGCTCTACCCCGGATCTTTGCAGGGAGGAACTCATGGGATTTCTGGATTACAAGGTGAGGCCGCGCATTCTGGTGGTCGGCAATGGCCACACCTACGACCGCACCGGCCTTATGGCCATGTTCGAAAGCTTCGAGGGGACGGAGGCGTTCCTGGTCGAGCATCCGCTGGCGGAGCGCGTGCTCAATCCGCAAAGCCTGAGCGATGTCGACGCGGTGGTGCTCTACGACATGCCTGGTGGCAATCCGTGGGCTGGCCCGGGCTACGAGGTCCAGCCGTCCGCTGAATTCAAACGTGGCTTCCACGCATTGCTGGAAGCTGGAATGCCCATCGTGGCCCTGCATCACGCTATCGCGGCGTGGACGTCCTGGCCCGACTATGCCGAGGCATTGGGCGGCATTCTGCTCCACTTCCCCGGCTCCGTGCGTGGCGAGCCGGTCATGGACGGCGGCACCCGGTTCGATGTCCCCATGACGATCAGCGCGGAGGATCCTGCCCATCCTCTGTTCGCGGGTTTGCCTGCATCCTTCACCCTCGATGACGAGGCCTACCTCATGGAGGTGTTCGAAGACAGCGTCGATCCCGTTGCACGCTCGGACGTCGAATTCAGCTGCCGCCATCTCTATTCGCTGAAGCTGGCAATGACTGGCGAGCGACGGTCGAACCGTGGCTGGGAGCGGCCGCCTGGCAGCAACGTCGTCGCCTGGACCAAGCGCAGCATCAACAGCGCCGTGGCCTACATCCAGCCAGGCCATTTCTCGAGGACGTTTGAAAATCCGAACTATCGGCTGTTGGTGCGCAACGCGATCGAGTGGTCGATGGCGCAGAGCTGGCGCAAGTGAGCACACCTGGAATGAAGCTCTATATTTCGGTCGGCCCAAATCCGCGTGTCGTGCGCATGTTCGCGGCCGAAAAGGGGATTTCGTTTCTGGAGCAATGGGTCGACCTCGTTGCCGGCGAAAACCGCAAACCACCATTCATGTCGATCAATCCGGCCGGCCAGCTGCCGGTTCTCGAGACGTCGACTGGCCAGGTCATCGCCGAAACGATGGCCATCTGCGAATTCCTGGAGGAGACGTCGGCGGGACCGAAGCTTCTGGGCGAGAGCGCAGAGGAACGCGCCCGGGTGCGGATGTGGGCGAGGCGGGTCGATCTCGCTTTTTGCGAACCGGTGACCGCCGCCTTCCGTTATGGCCCCGGGCTCGGCGTGTTCAAGGATCGCGTCCATTGCATTCCCCATGCCGCGGCCGATATGGCGGAAATCGTGCGCGAGAATACTGCCTGGATCGATGCCCAGCTCGGCGATCGGACTTACCTTGCCGGCGACCGCTTCAGCCTTGCAGACATCGTGCTCTACTGTTTTGCCGATTTTGCCGCTCGCCGCGCGGCCTTGCCGTTCGACCCGGCGCTGGCACGCCTTGCCGGCTGGTTCGCGCGCGTCGACGAACGTCCCTCGGCCCAACAGACTGCGGCAGTCGCTTACGGCGCCAGGCCGGATTGAGCGGTATCCGTCCCTTGAGGCCAGCCATTTCGCAATTCGGAGGGACCAGGCTTTGACCACCTCATACGACGTCATCATCATCGGCTCTGGCCCGGGCGGCTATATCGCTGCGATCCGCGCGGCCCAGCTCGGCCTCAAGACGGCGGTTGTCGAACGCGAGCACCTTGCCGGCATCTGCTCCAACTGGGGCTGCAT
>NZ_JAMSHL010000027.1:0-71169 GCF_026521175.1 Aminobacter sp. MET-1
GCCCCCGTCGACCATGTGGTGCCGGTGCGTGAGGTCAGGCTGTCGGCCGGCGCCGGCTTCGTCGTCGCCATCTGCGGTGAGATCATGACCATGCCGGGCCTGCCAAAGGCGCCGTCATCGGAAAAGATCTTCCTCAACGAACAGGGACAGATCGAAGGCCTGTTCTGAGAACCGATCGGCCCGACGAACGATTTCGATCTTCGGAAAGGGTCAAATGACTGGGAATGCCGCGCGTCACCAAGGCTCGCGGCACTCCGAAGCGAGCTTCACTCTCCCAAGGCGCTCCTCCCCACCCACCTGTCCCCCAGGCCTGGAGCGCCCTTCAAGGCCTGGCACCTTGTGCCAGGCCCTTTTTTTTCCAACGGCATCGTTGGCGGGCACCTCGTGCCGATCTCTTCTGCCGTTCCCGCCGAAGGTACGGCGTCTCCTGCCTGCGCTGCGCCGATAGTCGAGCCAAGCAAAACCAGCCCAAGAAAAGTTGCCTGTAAGTAAAATTTCTTGCACTTGGATATTGCCCTGGGGGCAAGTTTCGGTTCAATATGTCCCCAACAATGTCCGCCTGAAGGCAGGATCGCCAACATAGGCGGAGTGGAACAAACGGAGGAGAATTACCGATGACAGCTTCTTGGCGTTTCTCGACCCTGGCCGACCGCCACCGCGCCCTTGGCTCCAAGCTCGAAGACTGGAGCGGCATGGGCACGGCCTGGTCCTACGACAAGGACGCGGACGAAGAGTATCTGGCGATCCGCACCAAGGCCGGCCTGATGGACGTGTCGGGCCTCAAGAAGGTCCACATCACCGGCGCGCACGCCTCGCACCTCATCGACCTCTGCACCACCCGCGACGTCGAGAAGATCTATCCAGGCAAGTCGGTCTATGCCTGCATGCTCAACGACGCCGGCAAGTTCACCGACGACTGCGTCATCTACCGCATCTCGACCAACTCCTGGATGGTCGTGCACGGCTCGGGATCGGGCCATGAGGAGCTGACCCGCGCCTCGATCGGCCGCGACGTCTCGGTGCGCTTCGACGACAATCTGCACGACCTGTCGCTGCAGGGCCCGCTCGCGGTCGACTACCTCGCCAAGCACGTGCCCGGTATCCGCGACCTCAACTACTTCCACCACATGCAGACCCAGCTGTTCGGCCTGCCCGTCATGATCTCGCGCACCGGCTACACCGGCGAGCGCGGCTACGAGATCTTCTGCCGCGGCCAGGATGCGCCGAAAATCTGGGACACCATCGTCGCCGAAGGCAAGTCGATGGGCATCATCCCGACGCGCTTCACCACGCTCGACATGCTGCGCGTCGAAAGCTACCTCCTGTTCTACCCCTACGACAACTCGCAGAAGTATCCCTTCGCCAATGAAGGCCCCGGCGACACGCTGTGGGAGCTCGGCCTCGACTTCACCGTCAGCCCCGGCAAGACCGGCTTCCGTGGCGCCGAGGAGCACTACCGCCTAAAGGGCAAGGAGCGCTTCAAGATTTTCGGCGTGCTGCTCGACAGCGACAAGGCCGCCGACGAAGGCGCCGAGATCTGGCGCGACGGCAAGAAGGTCGGCGTGGTAACCTGCGCGATGTATTCGCCGCTGGTGAAGAAGTCGATGGGCATCGCCCGGCTCGACGTCGACTGCGCCATCGTCGGAACCCCGCTCGAGATCCGCAACGCCAGCGGCACCGTGAAGGCCACCGCCCAGTCGCTGCCCTTCGACGATCCCAAGAAGCTCAAGCGGACAGCGAAGGGCTGAAACCTTGGAAAGTGCACCGGTGAAGACGATCCTCAGTCGGCCGGTCTACGGAACATTGTCACCGCAGGCCGGTAGCAGCCATCTTCTCGTAGCGGACGCCGAAGGGGCGTCCGCGATCCTGGACCTGGCGCGGCAGGCGCCCGAAGGCTTCTTCGCCAGTGCCCACATCATGTTCATACCGGGCCGCACCGAAAACCGCTTCCAGGACAGCCTGAAGGCGCTCAAGCCGACCCAGTACTACGAAGGCCCGTCAGTCGCGGCAGCCATGCCGCGACTGAAATGGACCCTCGCCAACGCCCATATGGGCCTGCGCATCTATCTGGCAGGCACCGAAGGGCTGATCGGCCAGGTGATGCAGGCAGCGCTCGAGGCTGGCATCGACCACGCCTCGATCCAGACCGAGCAGCGTGGATCGCTGGCCCGCCGCATGCAGTGCGTGCATTGCAAGGGCATCACCGAAAACGTCACCACCCAGCCCGCCACCTGCTCGCATTGCGGGCTGCTGCTGCTCGTCCGCGACCACTATTCGCGGCGGCTGGCAGCGTTCCAGGGCGTCTGCATCAACGCCGAGGATCCGACCGAGGTGCCTCACAAGGAGGAGATTTTCCGGTGAGCGCGGGAACGACAAAACTCAACGTCACCGTGACCGACGTGGTCGCGGTCAACGAACTGGTCAAGCGCTTCCATTTCGAGCGCACCGATGGCGAGAGCCTGCCAACCTTCTCAGGCGGCGCCCATGTCGTGGTCGAGATGCGCGACGGCGACCGGACCAGGCTCAACCCCTATTCGCTGATGAGCTCGCCGCTCAACACGCGCGACTACACCATCAGCGTGCGCCGCGACGATTCCGGTCGCGGCGGCTCGCTGTTCATGCACAACCGCGTCAAGCGCGGCATGGAAATGGTGATCAGCTATCCGGTGAACCTGTTTTCG
Organism: Aminobacter sp. MET-1; assembly: GCF_026521175.1. Taxonomy (NCBI): domain Bacteria; kingdom Pseudomonadati; phylum Pseudomonadota; class Alphaproteobacteria; order Hyphomicrobiales; family Phyllobacteriaceae; genus Aminobacter; species Aminobacter sp. MET-1. The sequence goes on from NZ_JAMSHL010000027.1 coordinate 2,682, forward strand.
CTGGACCTGCGCGCCAGGAAGCACCTTATGATCGCCGGCGGCATCGGCATCACCCCGTTCCTGGCACAGACAGCGCAACTCGCTGCTTCCGGCAGCAATTTCGAGCTGCACTACACCTGCCGCAGCGAAGCGCTGGGCAGTTACACCGACATGCTGCGCGACCGCTACGGCAATCGCGTCAACCTCTACTACGACGACCGCAACGAGCGCATTCCGCTCGACCGTCTGCTGGCAACCCAGCCGCTTGGCACGCATCTCTATGTCTGCGGCCCGGCCGGCATGATCAAATGGGTGCGCGACACCGCGGCCCAGCACGGCTGGCCCGACGAAACCGTGCATTTCGAGCATTTCGCGGCCCCTCAGCCCGGCAAGCCGTTCGACGTCACGCTGGCCGTATCCAAGAAGGACATCCATGTCGGCGAGCAGCAGAGCCTGCTCGAAGCGATGGAAGCAGCCGGCATAGACCCGCCCTATCTCTGCCGCGGCGGTGTGTGTGGCCAGTGCGAGACCAACGTTGTCTCTTATGACGGCACGTTCAAGCACAACGACCACTGGCTGAGTGCCGAGGAGCACTGCTCGGGCAAGAAGATCATGCCGTGCGTGTCGCGTTTCGAAGGACGATCGCTGGTTCTCGAACGCTGACATCAGGCCGGAACAGGGAGGATTTCATGGGTATCAACTTCAGGAAAGAAACGTTCCGCGACGACTTCAGCTTCAAGAACAGTCCGGAGCAGGTCAGGCGGTTTCCGTTCCCGTTCAACGAAGACGCATACATGTATGCGGTGAACATCGAGCCGCATGTGCCGGGTCCGCGCAATAGCGTGTTCGAGCATCTGATCGACGTCGACGAGCACTACATCTCCGAGATGGAAGACCGCGCACTGGTGTTGGCGGAAGATCCGCTGCGCTGCCAGTCGCTGCCGCACATGACGCTGGCCGGCTGGGACCTGCTTGAGCTCCTGATGGTCGAGAAAGCCAAGAGCTATCCCGAGCATTTTTCGCTGACCCGCGACGGCGACCGCTGGCGCTGGATCAATCGTCCGCTCGGCATCGACGACACCTTCACCTTCGGCGACGTCTCCACCCTGCCCTATGGGCCGATGGAATACATCACCCGCCAGAGCCAGGGCGATTTCGCCATCCTCGACCAGCGCGATGGCAATCTCTGGATGGACGCCGGCATGGTCACCACCCAGGCCGACTGGTCGCTCGACTTCGACATCGGCATGAACTTCTTCGAGTGGCACGCACCGGTGCCGCTGGCGCATGAAAAGGGCATCTTCACCCGCGCTCTGAAGTTCCTGACCAACATCCAGCAGGGCCAGCCGGCGCGCCGCCTCAACTGGACGATGACGATCAATCCGCGTCTCGACACCAGCCCCGAGAATTTCCACAAATGGGGCACCGACCGGCTGACGGTGACGCCGGAGAATGTCGGTAACAAGGTGCATCTGCGCGTCGAACTGCAGAGTTTCTGGCGCCTGCCGCGTTCCAATGCCCTGGTGTTCCCGATCCGATGCTACCTGATCAAGATGGATGAACTTGTGGCCCAGCCGAAATGGGCGCGCCGTTTCCATCGCGTGCTGCGGGACCTGCCGGTCGAGCTTGCCGATTACAAGGGTCTGACCCGATACCGGCCGACAGTGGTCGAGTGGCTGTCGAAATATGATGACGGCGCACCGACTTCGCCCGGCTTCGGCCCTGACTAGACGCCAGAATACACAAGGGCGGCTCCGCGTCTCGGCGGGGCCGCCCTTGCTTTTTTGAAGGCGTGGCCGCGCCCCCACGGGCACGTCGCAGGAGGTGACGATGAACGAACCGCTGCAACCCGCGCGACGCTCGCTGTTTGCCGAACTCGGCGGCGAAGAAACCATCCACCGCTTGGTCGAGACCTTCTACGACATCGTCGAGCAGGACGAGGACGCGGCGCTGCTGCATCGGCTGCACCTGCGTGGCCATGGCGTTGCCCATTCGCGAGAAGAGCAGTTCAACTATCTCTGCGGCTTCTTCGGCGGCCCGAGCTATTATGTGCAGAAGCACGGCCATTCCCGCCTCAAGGAAATCCACGAGCATGTCGAGATCGGGCCGGTCGAGCGCGACCTCTGGCTGACATGCATGCGCCGTGCCGTCGAGAAGGCCGATATCGCAGAAAACTGGCGCGAGATGGTGATGCGTCATTTTGGCTTTGCCGCGGAAACCGCGCGCAACAAGGACTGATCCAGCCCAATTCCGATCTGCTGACTGAAGGCTATTCGCCCGAATTGCCCTGCGGATAGGAGATGATCGAGAGGTATTTGATCGGCAGCGTGGTCAGCTCTTCCGGTCCGTGCGGCGCATCGGCATCGAAGAACAGACTGTCGCCTGGGGTCATGCGGTAGAGGTTGGTGCCGTGGCGGTAAACCACCTCGCCTTCGAGCATGTAGAGGAACTCCATGCCCTCGTGCTGGAAGGTCGGGAAGATGTCCGAATCCCCCGAAAGGGAGATGAGATAGGGCTCGACGGTCACGCCTGCGGTGTTCGAGCCGATATGGCCGAGCAGATTGTACTGGTGACCGGCGCGGGTGCCGCGGCGCTCGACGTCGACACCCTCGCCAGACTTGACGAAGACAGCACTGCGCTCTTCCTCGAAGCGGCGAAAGAAGGCGGTCAGCGGCACGCCCAGCGCCCGCGACAGGGCCTGCAATGTCGTCAGCGACGGCGAGGTGATGCCGTTCTCGATCTTGGAGAGCATTCCGAGCGAGATGTTGGTCATCGCCGCCAGATCGGCGACGGTGATGCCGAGCTTCTTGCGGAAGGCCCGTACCTCATGACCGAGCGCGACCTCGAGCACCTTCTCGGGCGTGTCGCGGATGGCATGCGGGTCCTGGTGAAGCGGTGCCGGCTGAGCCTTTGTCGATACCGGGGCCGGCGCCCTCTTGCCGTCGGCAGTCATCACGGCTGACAAACGGTCCTCTTTCACGCAGCTATCCCTCGTTGCGGCAACTCATAAAATGATCAGTTCACCCATGGTAAAATTTCTTTCCAATAAATTCAAGGGGTAGCCGATCAAAGTGTAGGCAAAATGCATACCGAAAAGGCAGGTCACCGCGAAAAACCATTCCGCGACTGGGCTTTGCAGCATTTTTGTCGTGAAGCGTGATCGCCACCCGAGCCCAACGCTCCCTCCCCCATTCGATTGATTTACAGCAGCGGCGTAGAGCGCGAGACTTCGGGATCGTGCAGTTGATTGCAGTGCTTACCCGACAACACAATCGGAGGAGCTGTCATGAAGTCTGCAACATTCGCCGGCGGAGCCATCATTGCCCTGGCTCTCATCTGGAATGTGAACCCGGCCATCAATTCCGCCAAGGCCGAAGAAGCCAGCAAAGCCGATCTCGACAAGGCCCGCCAGGCCTTGGCCAAATACCAGGACCCGTATGTGGCGGTCCGCGACCTCTATCTTTCGACGGTCGGCTGCGTCCATTACAGTGGCAAGAAGATGGAAGGACGCATGGAGTATCCGAAGGGGGCCATGGGCGTCCACTTCGTCAATCTCACGGTGAAGGGCCCACCCGACCCCAACAAGCCGAATGTGCTGATCTACGAACCTCACCGCGGAAAGCTGCGCCTTGTTGCGGTCGAATGGCTGGTTCCGCTTGAAGCAGCCAAGGAGCGGCCAAGCCTGTTTGGCCAGCCCTTCCAGGGGCCAATGGAGGGCCACGAACCCCTGATCCCCAGAGAGTTCGTCCACTACGATCTGCATGCCTGGCTGTTCAAGGACAATCCAAACGGGATGTTCAGTCCGACCAATCCGGACGTCAAATGCGACAGCTACGCATTCACCCTGCTGGAGGAGCCCACCAAGATGGTGCATGCCAACTGAGCCGGCCGGTTCGCCGGGACGCGAATTCACGCGGCGCATTGCCTAGTGCGCCGCCACTTCGCTCGCATCGATCTCTGCCGGGCTGACGAGCGCGCCATGATGGCCGATGACGGCGGCTGCCACGCCAGCCGCAAATCTCGCCGCGCCAAAATGATCGCCGGTCTGAAGGTAATTGGCGAGGAAGGCGCCGTTGAAGCTGTCGCCGGCGCCTGTCGTGTCGACGATTTTTTCCGCTTGTGTGGCGGGCACGAAAGACTGGCTACCGTCGAAGCTGAGCGTGATGCCGGCCGCGCCGTCTTTGACGACGAGCTTTTTCACCCCGAGCCCCGCATAGCGGGCAATCGTCGCGTCCACTGAAGTGTCGCCGAAATGCGTCTGCTCGTCCTCGAAGCTGGGCATTACCATGGACGAGGCTTCGGCGCCCGCTGAGATCGCCTGACGCATCCTGTCGGCATTGTCCCACAAGCGCGGGCGGATGTTGGGGTCGAAGGCGACGAGCTTGCCGGCAGCCTTGGCGCGGCCGATCTCGGCCAACAGCGTCGCAAGCGCATCGGTCGCCAGGATCGCGAGCGTGATGCCGGAGAAGAAGATCGTGTCGGAGGCGTCGATCGCCACCCGCAGTGACTGGGGATCGTCGGCCAACAGCCGCGCGGCGGAGCACGAGCGCCAGTAGGAGAAGCTGCGTTCACCGTCCTTCAGATGGATCATGTAGAGGCCGGGCGTGCGCTCCGGCAGGCGGCGGATAAAGCCGGTGCCGACGCCGGTGCCCTCGATGAAGGCGCGCATCTCGTCGGAGATGGCATCGGTACCGACAGCGGTGAAATAGTCGACGGGCCAAGCCTCCGGCAGGAAGCTTCTGAGATAGTAGGCCGTATTGAAGGTGTCGCCGGCAAAGCCCTTGCGCATCAGGCCGTCGCCGGCCTGGCGAAGTTCGACCATGCATTCGCCGATCAGGAGTGCGCGTCCGGCCATCGTGTATCCAGAATGTTGTGTGCTGCTCAGCGCCGACCGACAGCTCGGGCGGCGCCCGGTGCATGCTCGTCGGCAACATGCCCGAGGCGGCTCGACAGGTCGGCCGCAGCGTTCAGCAGCGTCTTGAGGTAGCTGGCGTGGTTCTTGAGACCATCCTCGCGCGGCGCAACCAGGCACAGCGTGGCGACACAGATGTTGTCGGCCTGGTAAACCGGCACGGCGAAGCAGTGGGTGAAGGTCTCGACCGCGCTGTTGAAGGTGTAATAGCCGACCCGCGTCGCCTCGCGCACCTCAGCAATGAAAACAGCCGGATCGAGCCACTCGCCGTTGGGCAGCTGGAAATCCTCCTTCGGGATGAAGTCGAGGATTTCCTGGTCGCTCATATGGGCGACAAGCAGGCGGCCCGACGCGGTCCAGGCAATAGAGACGGGATCACCAACATTGGACGAGATGCGGAAGGGACGCGAGCCCTCCTTCATCTGGGCAACGGTGTATTTGTTGCCTTCGAGCAGACACATCTGCGCGGTCTCGCGCGTCTCTTCGGCGATGTGAGTCAAAAGCTTGTCGCACTCGCGCATCAGATCGAACTGCTCGGCATAGGCCATGCCGAGGAAATAGAGCTTGCGGCCGAGAAACACGCGGCCGTCCTCGCCGCGATATTCGAGCACGCCCTGCCGCATCAGAAGGTTGACCAGCTCATAGACCGAAGATCGCGGGGCACCGATGCCCGACGCAATCTCGTTGGGGCGCAAGGGCGTGCGCTTGAGACGCAGATAGGTCAGGATCTCGAAAGCGCGATCGAGACCGCGCGCCCGCCTGCTTGTCACATCGTCCTGTACGTCGTCCATGCGCCGCCTTTTCCTCGCATCCGCTACCTATTCACGGCGCCTTGTAGGCGACGCAGTCGATTTCGACCTTGCAATCGACCATCATACTCGACTGCACGCAAGCGCGGGCCGGCGGATGGCCACCGAAATACTCGGCATAGACGCCGTTGAACGACCAGAAGTCACGGGGGTCGTCGAGCCACACGCCGACGCGCACGACATGCTCGAGGCCATAACCGGCCTCATCGAGGATGGCGATGACGTTTTCCATCGTCTTGCGGGTTTCGGCGATGATGCCGCCGCCGACGATCTCGCCGTTTTCCATGGCGACCTGGCCGGACACGTAGAGCCAGCCATTGGCCTCAACGGCACGGGCGAAGGGCAGTGCCTGCTTGCCTGCTCCGGACTGGCCGGTGCCGTAACGCTTGATCGTCATGCAATTCTCCGAATGCTAGTTGAAGGTTGAAGTCTTGAGGAATTCGGCCAGCCGCTCGGTCTGCGGCTTCAGGAACATCTCGCGCGGATTGCCCTCCTCGCCGATGCGGCCCTGGTTCATGAAGATGACGCGCGACGACACTTCGTAGGCGAAGCGCATCTCGTGGGTCACCAGCAGCATGCTCATGCCGTCGCGGGCGAGGTCCTTGATAACCTGCAGCACCTCGTTGACCAGTTCCGGGTCGAGCGCCGAGGTGACCTCGTCGAACAGCATCAGCTTGGGGTTCATGGCAATCGCCCGCGCAATCGCAACGCGCTGCTGCTGGCCGCCGGAAAGCTGGCCGGGGAAGCGATCGCGGCGCTCTGCCAGGCCGACACGGTCGAGCCATTTCTCGGCGACGCCGCGCGCCTCGTCGCGGTTCATCTTCTTGACCTTCACCAGGCCGAGCATGACGTTCTCGGCAGCACTCATATGCGGGAACAGGTTGAACTGCTGGAAGGCCATGCCGGTCATCGCGCGCTGGCGAGCGATTTCCTTTTCCTTCTTGCGGCGGCGGGTGCCGCCCACGGTCTCGTAGCCGATGTCCTCGCCGTCGATGCGGATCGAGCCGCCCTGGAACTCCTCCAACATATTGATGCAGCGGAGCATGGTCGTCTTACCCGAGCCGGATGAGCCGATGATGGAGATGACGTCGCCCTGGGCCATGGTGCAGTCGACGCCCTTGAGGACTTCGATATCGCCGTAGCGCTTATGCAAGTCGCGGATTTCGAGAAGGTTGCCGGTCATGGATGCGGCCTCACGAGGGGATCGAGGTCTTGCGTTCGACATATTTGCCGAAGCGCTCGATGCCGTAGTTGATCACGAAGTAGAGGAAGCCCGCGAAGAGATAGAATTCGAGGCTCATGAAGGTGCGCGAGATCAGCTCCTGCGTCCTGAGCAGAAGCTCCGCCACGCCAATGATCGAAAGCAGAGTGGAAGCCTTGACCATCTCGGCAGCCGTATTGACCCAAGCGGGCAGCACCTGGCGCAAGGCCTGCGGCCCGAGCACATAGGCGAAGGTCTGCGGCAAGGTTAGGCCGATCGCCTTTGCGGCCTCGGTCTGGCCCTTCGGGATCGACTGCAGCGCGCCGCGCACGATCTCGCCGACATGCGATGAGCAGAACACGGCGAGCGCCAGCACGCCGGCCTGGAACGGTCCGAGGTCGATGCCCACCGTACCCAACACGTAGTAGCTCGCGAGAACCAGCACCAGCACGGGCGTGCCGCGGATGAAGTCAGTGTAGCCGCGCACCAGCCAGCGCACCGGCCCCTTGCCATAGGTCAGCGCCAGACCGACGCCGATGCCGAGCACGGTGCCGACGAGGATCGCCAGCAGCGAGATGGAGACGGTGACGCCGATGCCCTTGAGGATCGGGATGCGGGCGAGCCAAAGCGTTTCGAGGAATGCGACGAGTTCCATGTCGGTCACCTCGGAATGGACATGCGCTTCTCGAGCCGGCGCAGCAGTGCGGCCAGCACGGAGCAGGTGGCGACGTAGAGCATACTCGTGACCATCCAGGTCTCGATGACGCGGAAGCTCTCGACGTTGATCTTGCGTGCCTCGAAGGTCAGTTCCGGCACGGCGATTGCCGCGGCCAGCGAGGTGTCCTTGAACAGCGAGATCATCGTGCTCGACAGCGACGGCAGTACGTTGCGCAGCATCAGCGGAATGACGATTGAGCTGCGTATCTGCGCCTGCGTCAGTCCGATGGCGAGACCTGCTTCCTTGAGCCCGTTGGGCACAGCCAGAAGACCACCACGGAACACTTCGGCGAGATAGGCGCCAGAATAGATCGCCAGCGTGGCGACAAAGCTTTCGACCTTGCCGAGGCGAATGCCCATCTGCGGCATCGCAAAGAAGGTGAACAGCACCAGCACCAGGATCGGCGTGTTGCGGATGATCGTGACATAGACTTGCGCCAGCCGGCGCAGAAACGCCTGCTTCGACAGCAGCCCGAAGGCCGTGACGAGGCCGATGACGCAGCCGATGGCGATGGCGACGAAGGCCAGGCCGAGGCTGAGCCCCAGGCCCCACAGCAACTGATCGAAGCTGCGCCAGACCGCCGAGAAATTGAGGGTGTAACCCATGGTGCCGTCCGAGTGAGAGATGTGGCGCGGCCGAGTTCAGGCCAGGGGCCGCGCCACTTTTGGCGAGCTTACTTGTACTCGACCGGGAAGCCGATCTGCGGCGGAGCGAGTTCCTTGCCGAACCAGGTCTTGTAGGAGTTGGCGTAGAAGTCGAACTCGACACCGGTCATCGCTTCATGCAGCGCGGTGTTGACGAAGTTCAGCCAGTCCTGGTCGCCGCGCTTGACGCCGCAGGCATAGGTCTGCGGGTTCCAGCCGTAGCCCGCGTCCTTGTAGCGGTCCGGGTTCTGCTTCATGTACCAAGCCAGCGACGATTGGTCGGTAGCGACCGCATCGGCCCGGCCAGATTCCAACGCCTGGTAGATCAGGTCGACGGATTCATACTGGTCGACCTTCGCCTCCGGCAGGGCGGCATGCACCATGGCCTCGGCGTAGACGTTCTGCAGCACCGAGATAGTCACGCCCGAGCCGGCGGCCTTGAGCGCGGCATAGTCGGCATATTTGCTGTCGCCCTTCAGCATCAGGCCGACGCCTTCGCGGTAGTAGGGAATGGTGAAGGCGATCTGCTGGGCGCGCTCGCCTGTCACGGTCATGAACTGGCAGGTCAGATCGACCTTGTTGGTGGTAATGTTCGGGATGCGGGCATCCGAAGACTGGTTGACGTATTCGATCTTGTCCGGATCGCCGAACAGCGCCTTGGCGACGATGCGGCCCATGTCGACGTCGAAGCCCTGCAGCTTGTCGTCGGCGCTCTTGAAGTGCCACGGCGCGTTGGTGCTGCCGGTGCCCATGACCAGATGGCCACGTGCCAGAACCTCATCGAGCTTGCTTTGTTTTTCCTGTGCGCCGGCAGGCGTTGCCGCCATCAGCGCGAGCGCGGCGACAGCCGCGGAAAGTGCGATCTTCATCTCGCCGTTCCTCCCAAAAGAACTCTCTAATGCAATGTCCATTATTACGGACATGTGTCCTGAATAATGGATTGACGTATAAGGCGACAGGCGGCATTGTTTGTCAAGCGCTTCGGAGGCAAGGTCCGCGGCGCTCGTGATTTGGAGGCGAGGCAAAGGCATGTTCGACAAGATCCAGACGCCCGCCGTGTTGGTGGACATCGATGTGGCGAAGCGGAACATCGAGCGCTTCCAGGCCTATGCCGACAGCCACGGGCTGAAGGTCCGCCCGCACATCAAGACGCACAAGCTACCCCGCATCGCCGAGATGCAGCTCGACGCGGGTGCCGTCGGCATCACCTGCCAGAAAGTGTCGGAAGCCGAGGCCATGGTCGCCGGCAGCGACCGGCTGAACGACGTGCTGATCACCTACAACATCCTGGGTGACGACAAGCTGCACGCGCTCGTGGCGCTCGCCCGCAAGGTCAAGCTTGCTGTTGTCGCCGACAATGCGACCGTGATCGACGGGCTCTCGGCCGCCTTTGCGGCCGCCGGCACAACGCTCAGCGTTTTCGTCGAATGCAACACCGGCGCCGATCGCTGCGGCGTCGGCTCGCCGCAAGAAGCAGCCGAACTCGCTGGCCGCATCCATGCCGCCCCGGGCCTGCATTTCGCCGGCCTGATGACCTACCCGCCGGTCGGCGGCGCAGCCAAGGTGCAGGCCTTCATGACCGAGGCCAAGGCGCTGATCGAGACCAAGGGCATTGCCGTTCCCGCCGTCACCTCGGGCGGCTCGCCCGACATGATGCTGGCGCATCTGGCGCCTGTAGCCACCGAATTCCGCCCCGGCACGTATGTCTACAACGACCGCTCGCTGGTCGCTCGCGGCGTCACCAGTTGGGACGATTGCGCGCTGACGGTGCTTGCCACCGTCGTCTCGGTGCCGGCACCCAACCGCGCCATCATCGACGCCGGCTCAAAGACGCTGACCTCGGACCTGCTCGGCCTCGTCGGTCACGGCCATGTGCTTGGCCGGCCCGACATCTTAATAGATCAGCTGTCGGAAGAGCATGGCCGCCTGCGTTGCGACGGCGACATCAACCTCACAGTCGGCCAGCGCATCCGCATCGTGCCCAACCACGCCTGCGTCGTCACCAACATGGTCGACGGCGTCTATGTCTACGGCAAGGACAAGGCGGCGGAGCTGTGGCCGGTGCCGGCACGCGGCAAGATCATCTGAACAGCACAAACGAGCAAGAAAGGCCTCCCCGACGCCGGTCAGGGAGGCCTTTTCTCATTCAGGCCGAAGCTCTTGGAGAATTCCGCTTTCCTTCGAATCGCGGAACCCCTCGATCTCTTTGTTTTTGCGCAATTCCGGACGGAAAAACCGCTGCGCACTCTTCCTGGAATTGCTCTAGCGGACGACCAGCACCGGCACCTTGCTGTTGGTCAAAACATCCACAGTCTGGCTGCCGAGGATCAGGCGTCCCAGGCCACGGCGGCCATGCGAGGCCATGACGATGAGGTCGCAGCCCTTGTCCTGGGCGATCTGGTTGATCGCCTCGGCGGCCCACATCTCCTCGACATGGATGGTGTTGGCGTTGACGCCCAGTTTGTCGGCTTCGGCCTTGGCAGCCTTCAGCACCTTGGCACCGTATTCCTCACCAGCCTTCTGGTAGGACACGATGTCCTCGGCGGTCGCCACCGGGCCGTACATACCGGCAGAGGCAAAGATTGGCGCCGGCTCGGTCACGTTCATGATCGTCACCGTGCTGCCCAGGCCCTTGGCGAGGCTGAGCCCGTGCTCCAACCCCTTCTGCGCCAGTTCCGAGCCGTCGGTGGCGATGAGGATATGGGTGTACATGAATGTCTCTCCTTGGCTCACTGAACCTTTGAGGTTCACCTGAATCTCGACCCAGCCTTTCCGACCGGCGCCCATGGGTCAAGGCGAAGGCCCTGGAATCGGCTGGCACAGCCGCACAAAGCCCTTGACCGTTATATTCGATCAAACATAACAATGCGCCGCTCGTTATATTGGCATGTATATATCCAAACCCATTGTTCAACCCGAGATCGACAGCATGAGACGCCGCAACCTCTTGATTTCATTCTTGGCTGCCGCCACCGCTCTGGTCGGCTTCGCCTCGCTTGCTTCGGCTGAGCAGCGCGTCTTCACCGACGCCGCCGGCCGCAAGGTGGCGCTGCCCGAGAAGATCACCCGCGTCATGGCCGCCGGCCCGCCCGCTTCGGTGCTGCTCTACTCGGTCGCGCCCGACCGTATGGTCGGTTGGGTGCGCGAGTTCAAAGACGACGAGAAGGACTTCATCGCGGCTCCCTATCGCGACCTGCCCGTCCATGGCCGCCTGACCGGCAAGGGCGACACCGCCAACATGGAAGCCGTGCTGGCGATGAAGCCCGACATCATCCTCGATGTCGGCACGGTCAACCCGACCTATGCCTCGCTCGCCGACAAGGTGCAGGAACAGACCGGCATTCCCTATGTGCTGATCGACGGCAGTTTCGCCAACACGCCGAAGTCGCTGCGCGAGATCGGCGAACTCCTGGGCGAAAAGGAGCAGGCCGAAAAGCTCGCCGCCTACACCGAAGCTGCGATGCAGCGGCTCGACAAGGTCGTGGCTGAGGTGCCGGCCGACCAGCGCCCGCGCGTCTATTACGGCCGCGGCCCTGACGGGCTGGAGACCGGCCTCGCCGGTTCGATCAATATGGAAGTGCTGTCCGCCGTCGGCGCCACCAATGTCGCCGAAGCCGCAGGCAAGGGCTCGCTCGCCAATGTCTCGCTCGAACAGATCCTGTCGTGGAACCCCGACGTCATCCTGACGCTCAGCCCGAAGTTCCAGAAGTCGGTGCTGTCTGACCCTTCATGGGCCGGCATCAAGGCAGTGAAGGACGGTCGCGTGTTTCGTGCACCGGCCCTGCCCTTCGGCTGGTTCGATGCGCCTCCCGGCGTCAACCGCGCCATCGGCGTTTCCTGGCTCACCTCGGCGCTTTACCCTGGCAAGGCCGAAATCGACCTGAAGGCCGAGACCCGCGACTTCTACAAGCTGTTCTATCATGTCGATCTCACCGACGAGCAACTTGGCAAGCTGCTGGCCGACACCGGTCCGAAGCCCTGAGCTTCGAGCGGAAGCCGAGCACTTGCAGCAGCACCAGAAAGCCCAGCGCGCCGGGCCGATCGCCATCGGCGCGCTGGCGGTGCTGCTCATCGCCATCATCCTGGTGGCGATCCTGACCGGCAAATATCCGGTTGCGCCGCCTGACATTCTCGCCGTGGTCATGGCCAAGCTGTCAGGCGGCGCAAGCGGCGTCGCGCCCACTGTCGAGACCGTGATCTGGAATGTGCGCCTGCCGCGTGTCGGCGCCGGCATCCTCGTCGGCGGATCGCTCGCGGCCGCGGGTGCGGTCTATCAAGGCCTGTTCCGCAACCCGCTTGTCTCGCCCGACATCCTCGGCGTCTCCGCCGGCGCCAGCTTCGGCGCCGTGGTCGGCATTTTCCTGTCCTTGTCGGTGCTTGCCATACAGGGCCTTGCCTTTGCCGGCGGGCTTGCGGCCGTGGCGCTCGTCTACGCCATCGGCTCTATCGTGCGCGAGCGCGATCCGATCCTGGTGCTGGTGCTGGCGGGCGTCGCCATCGGCGCGCTTCTCGGCGCCTGCGTGTCACTGCTCAAGGTACTCGCCGATCCCTATAACCAACTGCCGGCCATCACCTTCTGGCTGCTCGGCAGCCTCGCCAGCATCAGCCGCGCCGATCTTGTGTCCATCCTGCCCGCTGTCCTTGTCGCGCTGGTGCCGATGGTACTGCTGCGATGGCGAATGAACCTGATGACGCTCGACGACGAGGAGGCGCGTGCACTCGGCGTCGAGACGCGCTGGATACGCATCGTCATTGTCGCCGCCGCCACGCTGATGACCGCGGCTGCCGTTTCCATATCGGGCATCATCGGCTGGATCGGCCTGCTCGTACCACATGTCGCGCGCATGTTTGTCGGACCCGACTTCTCGCGCCTGCTGCCGGCTTCGATGCTCATCGGCGCCGCCTACTTGGTCGGCGTCGACACGCTCGCCCGCAGCATCGCCGCGATCGAGGTGCCGCTCGGCATCCTGACGGCCGCCATTGGCGCGCCATTCTTCCTCTATCTGCTCCTGACGACCCGGCGAGGCTGGCAATGATGCTTCAGGCAACCGATCTCGCCTTCGGCTATGGCCGCGTCAAAATCGGCCACGGAGTGACGCTTTCGGTGGATCGTGGCGAGGTGCTGTGCCTGCTCGGCCCCAATGGCTGCGGCAAGACCACGCTGTTCAAGACCCTGCTCGGCCTGCTGCCGCGCCAGGGCGGCAGGCTGGAACTGAACGGCAAGGATATCGCCACCTTCTCGCGTTCGCAGTTCGCACGCCACATCGCTTATGTGCCACAGGCGACCGGTGCCTATTTCCCGTTCTCGGTATTCGACGTCGTCTTGATGGGCCGGGCCAGTCGCATCGACACCTTCGCCTCGCCCACCATGGCCGACCGGGCGATCACGCAGGACGCGCTTGCCGCGCTCGGTATCGGCCATCTCGCCGCCCGCCCCTTCACCGACATCTCAGGTGGTGAAAAGCAGATGACCTTGATCGCCCGCGCGCTCGCCCAGGAGCCCGAACTGATCGTCATGGACGAGCCGACCGCCAGCCTCGACTTCGGCAATCAGGCCCGCGTGCTCAGCCGCATCTCGAGCTTTGCCGGCTCTGGCATGGCGGTTGTCATCTCCACCCACGATCCCAGCCACGCATTCGCCTGCGCCAGCCGCGTCGCGCTGATGCAGGCGGGCGCACTCATTGCCATTGGAAAGCCGCAGGATGTGCTAACGTCCGAAGCGCTGCAGGCTCTCTATGGCGTCGGAGTTGCAGTTGCCTATCTCGAACAGGCCGGACGCCATGTCTGCACCCCAACCCTCATCGAAAGGAATGCACCATGAAGATCAGCGCCCGCAACCAGCTCAAGGGCAAGATCGTCGAAGTGACCAAGGGGGCGACCACCTCGCATGTCCGCATCGACATCGGCGGCGCCGTCGTCACCGCCTCCATCACCAATGCGGCGGTCGACGAACTGAAGCTTGCCGCCGGCAAGGAAGCCTATGCGGTCATCAAGGCCTCCGACGTCATGGTCGCGGTCGACTGAACGTGGTTCGCGAAAACGAAATCCGCGACGGCGAAAGCGCCGTCGCGCTACCGCTCCGATACGACGCCGAACTCTATTTCATCGGCCGCATCCGGACGCCCTGGGATTCGCGCCTCTTGACCCCGCGACAAGGCCGCGCCGACGGCCCGGTCTGCCAGATCGAGATTTTCGAGCCTTGGGTGGCGGCACTTGAGGGGGTCGCTCAATTCGCCCGCCTCGAAGTGCTCTACTGGCTGCACCTCTCCCGCCGTGACCTGGTGCGCCAGAGCCCGGCCAATGACGGCACGGCGCGCGGCACTTTCTCGCTGCGCTCGCCGGTCCGGCCTAACCCGATCGGCACCCAGATCGTCGAGCTGGTCGGCATAGACGGCAACGTGCTGTCGGTGCGCGGCATGGACTGCCTCGACGGCACGCCTCTGATCGACATCAAGCCAGACCGCACCCTGTTCACCCCCATCGCCCCGCCGCAGCCGGGCGACTTCCAGACCGGCTAATTCAGGCAGATCTCGGCCGCAAGACCTTCCGCGCTGCGCTTGGCCTCGGCGCCGACCGAATAGGTGGCGCATTCCAGCGTATCGGCCATCTTGGCGCCGCCGAGGTCGAACTCCATCGGCCGTGCCCCTTCGGGAAAGACCTGGCGTTCGAGAATCCAGGTCAGCTGGTTGTGCACAATCTCGGGATCCATGTCGGGCGAACGCCTGACCACCGCATCAACGCCGAGCTGGGGATTGGCGAGGCAATCATGCCAGGCCTGTCGCGTGATCGCCTGCAGCTTGCCGGCGAGACCAGTATCCTTTTCCAGCACCGAGTTCAGCGCCACCAGTGCGCCGGAATAGATGTCGAGCCCGTTGTCGGCGAAATAGAGGAAGTCGAGGCCGCTGGCGTCGTGGCCGCGCATCTGCATGGCAAATTTCAGCGTCGCATCGAAACAAGTCGCCGCCAGCACCGAGCGGGCCGCCACCAACCGGTCGCGCTCCTCCGGCTGGACACCGAGATAGGTGTAGCTGTCGGGTGCAAAGCCGTTGCGCTTGAGCAGCAGCGGCAGAAGCCGCGCCGAGGTGTCGCCATTCGGTCCGCACAAGGTGCTGCCGGGAACATCGGCGAGGGTCAGCCGCTTGCCGTCGGAGATGTAGCCCAGGCAGCAGGGCGTGTGCTCGTAGATCGGAACGAGACAGGAGATCTCTGTTTCGCCCGTGCGCAGCGCGCGCTCGAACACAGAGGATACATCACCGTATCCGATATCTGCCTCACCGCCAACCAGAGCGCGCGTCACAAGCGACGAGCTGAAGCCTTCGACGAAGGTACAGGAGAGGCCATGATCGTCGAAGTAGCCGGCGTCGACGGCATGCAGAAACGGCGAATTCTGTCCCTGAAACAGGTAGTTGAGCTTGAAACGCAGTTCCATTCCACAAAACCTCGAATTTTCGGAACGGCCGTTCTTGAGAAACAGATTCTCCAGAAACTATTGTATCCAAAATTGGCCGCCGTCCTTGGTGGCTTTAGCAATTTGCGATATAACGCAAACATTCTGTTTTCAAGCAGCCCATTAAAGGAGTGATCATGGGAATTGCGCGGACAGCCCTGCTGGCCCTCATTGCGGTTTTTGGCGTGAGCGCAGCAAGTGCACAGGATTACAAGGCCGCCCTCGTTGCGCCTGATACCATCACGGTCGGCACGTCGGGCTCGGCTCCGCCCTTCAGCATGACCAATGCCGCGGGCGAGCTTGAAGGCTTCGACATCGACGTCGTCAATCTCGTAGCCAAGCAGCTCGGCCTTGCCGCCAAGTTCGAGAAGCTCGACTTCGCCGGGCTCCTGCCCGGCCTCACCGCCGGCCGCTTCGACCTCATCGCCTCGGGCGTGACGCGCACGCCGGAGCGCCTGGCTTCGAAAGACTTCTTCCTGCTGTCGCCCTACATCGTCAACGGCGCTGCAATCACCCGCCGTGAGACCGACACTGACATCACCAGTTGGAAGGATGTCTGCGGCAAGACCATGGGTGCAGTGCGCGGCGGCGCTTTCCAGAAGGTCGCCAAGGAGAAGCTTCCGGCCGACTGCGTCACCAAGAGCCGCGAGTATCCCGGCGCGACCGAGCTGTTCCTCGACCTCGAGAACCGCCGCATCGATTTCGCCGCCCACGACTTTCTCGGCCCGAAATACCTCGCCAAGTCGGGCAAGCTGACCGGCGCGGTCACCCTCGACGATCTGCTGACGACCATCACCCAGAGCGTTGCCGTCAGCAACAAGAACAAGCCGCTGGCCGATGCCATCGACGCCCAGTTCGAGACCTGGCGCAAGGACGGCACCCTGCAGGGCCTGGCCGACAAGTGGTTCGGCGCCTCCATCGACTGGTCGAAGGCTCAGTAAAAAGGGCCTCCGCGAGGGACGGCGGAACATGGAAATCGTACTAGCCTGGCTGCCGCGGCTGTTGGTCGCGGCTGCCCTCACCATCGGGCTGTCGGCAGTGGTCTTCACCCTGTCGGCAGTCTTTGGCCTTTTATTGTCCCTCGTCCATTACGGCCGCGAGAAATCCTGGCTCAGGAACGGCATCGAAGCGTTCAGCGCCTTCTTCCGCTCGGTGCCGGAGCTCGTGGTCCTGTTCCTGTTCTTCTTCGGCGGGCCGCAGATCGGCATCGACTTCGGCCCCATAGGCTCGACCATCATCGCCTTTACACTGGTCGGTATCGCCTTCGACTATCAGGTGTTCAAGGGCGCACTGAAGGTGGTGCCGTTCGGCCAGTATGAGGCAGGCCTCGCGCTCGGCCTGTCCAAGCGGATCGTGTTCCTGCGGGTGCTTATTCCGCAGATCCTGCCTTTGGCGCGCAAAGGCTGGATCACCTACGCCATCGGCACGGTCAAGCGCATGTCTATTGCCTCAGCGGTGTCGGTCAGCGAAATCCTCTACGTCACCAAGCAGGGCATCGCCGCCACCAACGCGCCCTTCACCTTCCTGTCGCTCGCCGTCGGTCTCTACATCCTGATCGTCACGCCGCTGCTCGTCTTCAACGAGCGCAAGCCGAAACAGGCGGTGGCGCGATGAACATCCTGCTCGACCCGACCTACCAGCAGATGCTGTTCGACGGCTTGGTGATGACGCTGCTCATCTCGGTGGTCGTCATCATCGTGTCGAACCTGCTTGCGCTGCCGCTAGCCATCTACATGCAGCGGCCCAAGGGCACGTTTCGGCGCGTCATCATCGGCTACAGCTTCTTTGCCCGCGCAGCACCCGTGCTGGCGCTGCTATTTGCGCTCTACTACGGTCTGCCCCGCTTCGGCATCTATCTCGAGCCGGTGCCGTCGGCGCTGATCGGCCTGATCTTCGCCTCGACCGCCTACAATCTCGAATTCCTGCGCTCGGGTTTCGAAAGCATCCCATCAGGCCAGCTCGACGCCGCAAAGGCGCTCGGCCTGCGGCCGTTCGCGACCTACTGGAAGGTGATGATCCCGCAGGCCTACAGGCTCGCGGCACCATCGCTGTTTTCCAACGCCATCCAGATGGTCAAGGGCAGCTCGCTCGCCAGCCTCGTCGCCATCGACGAATTGACGGCGGCGTCGACCGTCATCATCTCGGAGACCTACAAGGCCATCGAGGTGCTGCTGGTGGTGTCGGTCTTTTATCTTGGCATCGCAGCCGTGATCATTGCCCTGCAATATCTCTATGAATCCAGGCAGAGCACGCGCCGACGCTAAACCAGCCGACTGTCAGCCCTTGTAGACCAGCCCCTCGGGGTCGATCTCCGGCTTCCGCCCACCAACCAGATCGGCGAGGAATTTGCCGGAGCCGCAGGCCATGGTCCAGCCGACATGGCCGTGGCCTGTGTCGAGATAGAGCCCCTTGTAGCGGGCGGGACCTATGACGGGCACCGAGCCCGGCATCATCGGCCGAAGCCCGGCCCAGAGCTCGGCCTTGGTCGGATCGAACGCGCCGGGGAACAACTCCTTGCCGGTCTCGAACATCCTTTCGAAATCGGAGGGCTTGTGGTTGCGATCGAAGCCGATGAATTCGGCGGTCGATGCAAGCCTGAGCCGGTCGCCGAGGCGCGAATAGGCCACCATCCGGTCTTCGTCGACACCGCCCATGGTCGGCCCCTTCGACGGGTCGTCCATGGTGACGGTCGCGGTGTAGCCCTTGACCGGATAGACTGGCAGGTCGACGCCGTTGCGGCGCCCGAGCAGGCCGCTCTCCGGCCCCATGGCGATCACCACGGCGTCGGCGTCCAGCCTGCCGGCGGAGGTCTTCACGCCCGTCACCCGGTCGCCTTCGACCATCAGATCCTCGACGGTGGTGTCGAACATGAACTTGGCGCCGAGCTTGTGTTCGGCATAGGCGGCCAGCGCCTCGACGAACATACGGGAATCGCCGGTCTGATCCATCGGCGAATAGACCGCGCCGGCAATGCTGGCCTTGGCGGCGGCGAGCCCCGGCTCAAGTTCGGCAAGCCGGTCGCGGTCGACAATTTCGATGTCCAGCCCATGCTCTGCAAGGAAGCCGTACATCTTGGCGCCGTGGTCGAGGCTTTCCTGCGAGCGGAAGAAATACATGATGCCACGGGCGCGCTTGTCGTAGCCGATGCCGGTCTCGGTCGAGATCTCGTTGATACAAAGACGCGAATAGAGCGCGAGCTTCAGCTTGGCCTTGGTGTTTTCGCGCACGCGGGCGTTGGTGCACTGGAACAGGAAACGGAGGCTCCAGGCGTAGAGATAAGGGTCGAGCCCGAGCCGCACCTTGATGCCGAGGTCCGGCGTGTAGAGCGACTTGATGAACATCTTCAGCGCCGCAGGCGAGGCCCAGGCGGTGGCATCGCCCGGCGACACCAGGCCGGCATTGGAATAGCTGGTGCCGCGCGCCGCCGTCTGATGACGCTCGACGACGGTCACGTCATGGCCGTCGCGAGCCAAATAGTAGGCTGCCGCGGTTCCCACCACGCCTGCGCCGAGAACGAGGATCTTCATGTCGCATCCTGGTCGACATCAGGCTCTGTCGGGAACCCTTTACCGTCGGGAGCCTGGCTCCTCACGGCTTCCTTTAGCGCTTGCTGCTGCAGATTTCGAGAGATGGCAGCGGAATTCCGCTGCCTGGTTCAATCAGGCGCCGGCCGAGTTCTTGCGCGTCAAGAGCCGCTCCCAGTTGAGCGCATCGCGCACGATGCCGTCGAGATTGTCATGAGCGGGCTTCCAGCCGAACTCGCGACGGGCGAGATCGGAATTTGCCACCACCGAATCCGCGTCGCCGGCCCGACGTCCGCCGGTCGACACCTCGAAGTCGCCACCATGCACCCGGCGCACGCTGTCGATCACCTCGAGCACGGAATAGCCGTGGCCGTAACCGCAATTGGCGACGAGGTTGCCTTCGCCCGCACGCAGGCGCTGCAAGGCCAGCCGGTGCGCCGCGGCCAGGTCGGAGACGTGGATGTAGTCGCGTACGCAGGTGCCATCAGGCGTCGCATAGTCGGTGCCAAAGACCTGCATCGACGCCCGCTTGCCGAGTGCAGTCTCGGACGCGACCTTGATCAGGTGCGTCGCGCCCTTGGTCGACTGGCCGGTGCGGCCCTTGGGATCGGCGCCGGCAACATTGAAGTAGCGCAGGGCCGTGTAGCGCAGCGGATGGGCGGCGGCCGCATCGCGCAGCATCCACTCGCTCATCAGCTTGGACAGGCCATAAGGCGACTCGGGCGCAAGGCGCGCGTCTTCGCGCACCGGCTCGACGCCCGCCGCCCCATAGACGGCTGCGGTGGACGAGAAGATGAAATGCTTCACCCCTTCGCGCACCGCCGTCTCGATCAGGCCGCGCGTCTTGCAGGTGTTGTTTTCGTAATAGCCGAGCGGATCGGCGACCGACTCCGGGACCACAATCGAGCCGGCGAAGTGGATGATGGCGTCGATGCCATTCTCGCGGATCAGCCGGCCCACGAGCTCCTGGTCGGCGACATCGCTCCTGACCAGCTTGGCCTCAGGCGCCACGGCCCAGTCGAAACCGGTCGACAGACGGTCGATCACCACGACTTCCTCGCCGGCGTCGATCAACTCCCAGACCATGTGGCTGCCGATATAGCCCGCGCCACCCGTCACCAAAACCGCCATGTCGTCCTCTCCGCATCGATTCCGCATCCTGTGTAGCCTGACACTACCGGTGAATGCGAGACAGGACTTTCGTAGCGTCATCACGTTGACCAATCGGTCGCAGCCGGATTTGATCCACATCAAGGGATGTTTTCGCCTGCCGTGATCGTTTGGAAAGGTCGAGGGCGTGGCATTTTGACCAAAAACGGTCGATGGACGCCGAACCGACCGTTGATTATGCTCAGCGGCAAAAATCGGGACGTCCAAATGAACTACCAGCGGTTTTTCGAAGAAGCGATCGACCAGATCCACGCCGAGCGCCGTTACCGTGTCTTCGCCGATCTCGAGCGCATCGTCGGAAAGTTTCCGCGCGCGATCTGGCGCGCCAACGGCAGGGCCCAGGAAATCACGGTCTGGTGCTCGAACGACTATCTCGGCATGGGCCAGCACCCCGACGTGGTGTCGGCCATGCAGCAGGCAGCGGGCAACATGGGCACCGGCGCCGGCGGCACCCGCAACATTTCCGGCAACAATCATCCGTTGGTCGAGCTCGAGCTTGAGCTCGCCGACCTGCACGGCAAGGAAGCCGGCCTCGTCTTCACCTCGGGCTTCGTCTCCAACGAGGCGGCGATCTCGACCATCGCCAAGCTTTTGCCGAACTGCCTGGTGCTGTCGGATGAGCTCAACCATGCCTCGATGATCGAGGGCGTGCGCCGCTCCGGCGCCGAGAAGAAGATCTTCCGCCATAACGACGTCGCCCATCTCGAAAGCCTGTTGCAGGCAGCCGGCCGCGAGCGCGCCAAGCTGATCGTGTTCGAGAGCGTCTATTCGATGGACGGCGACATCGCGCCGATCGAGGCCATCGCCGACCTCGCCGAGAAATACAACGCCATGACCTATATCGACGAGGTCCATGCCGTGGGTATGTACGGCCCGCGCGGCGGCGGTATCACCGAGCGTGAGGGCCTCGCCCACCGCATCGACATCATCGAAGGCACACTTGCCAAGGCCTTCGGCACGCTGGGCGGCTACATCACCGGCACCCGCGCCGTCGTCGACGCCGTGCGCTCCTATGCGCCGGGCTTCATCTTCACCACAGCGCTGCCGCCGGCAATCGCCGCAGCCACCACGGCCTCGATCCGCCACCTCAAGAATTCGCAGGCCGAGCGCGACGCGCAGCAGCGCCAGGCGGCCCACGCCAAGCATGTGCTTGCCGGTGCAGGCCTGCCGGTGATGGAATCGCCGACGCACATCGTACCGATCCTCGTCGGCGATCCCGAGTTGTGCAAAATGGCCTCGGACCGCCTGCTCGGCGTCCACGGCATCTACATCCAGCCGATCAACTACCCGACCGTGCCGCGCGGCACCGAGCGCCTGCGCATCACGCCCACCCCGTTCCACGACGACGCTCTGATCGAAACGCTGAGGGAAGCGTTGGTCGAGACCTGGAACGCACTCGGCATTCCCTACCGCACCGAAGGCCACACCGAGGTCGTCAAGAGCGAACGTATCGTGCCGCTGCTGGTGCCCAAGTCCGGCGGCTGAGCCGTAGGCATCCGAACCCAAAGAAAAGGCCCGGAGCAGATCGCTTCCGGGCCTTTTTCTTTCATCAAAGTTCCCGGATCCACTTCGCCAGGCGATGCGACGCCTCCTCGACCTGGTCGAGACGACGGTGGAAGCAGAGCCTGAGGAAGCCCTCCCCGCCGGCGCAGAAGGCCGTCCCGGGTGCGACGCCAACCGCTGCCTTGTCGACGATGTCGAAGGCGGCGCGCTCGGCATCCTTCATGCCGTCGACGGCGAAGAACAGGTAGAAGGCCGCCGGCGGCACGCTGAAACGCACCCGACCAGTCTCGCCCAAAACCCGGCAGACGATGTCGCGCGCCTGCCTGGCCCGCGCCACCTGCTCGGCGATAAAGCCGTCCCCCTCGTCAAGCGCCGCGATTGCGCCGCGCTGCATGAACTGCGCCACGCCGGAACTCGAATATTGCACCAGGTTCTCGAACATGCGGCTGAGCGAAGGATGCGTCTTCAGCCAGCCGACGCGCCAGCCGGTCATCGCCCAGTTCTTCGAGAAGGTGTTGACGAACAGAATCTTGTCCTCGGGATCCATGATGTCCATGAACGAGGCCGCGCGTCCGCCGCCATAATAGAACAGCGCATAGATCTCGTCGGCGACGATCCAGAGGTCGTGTTTGCGGGCCAGATCGAGAATTGCCTGCAGCGTTTCGCGGTCGGCGGTCCAGCCGGTCGGATTGGACGGCGAATTGACGAAGATGGCCCTGGTGCGCGGGGTGATCGCGGCGGCGATCTTTTCGACATCGCACGACCAACCATTGCCGGTCATGTCGAGCAGCACCGGCACCGGGTTGACGCCGGCCACGCCGGCAGCGCCGGCGAAATTCGGCCAGGCCGGCGCGAGATACAGCGCCTCGTCGCCCGCTCCGACAGTTGCCTCCAGCGCCATGGTGATCGCCTGCATGCCGCCGACGGTGACGACGAATTCGTCTTCACCGAAGGTCTTGCCGAAATGACGCTGGTGATAGCGCGCGATCGCCTGGCGCAGTTCAGGGATGCCTGCCTGCCATGTGTAGAAGGTTTCGCCATTTGCCAGCCCGCGAGCTGCGGCATCGCTGATGAAGGCGGGGGTCGGCATGTCGCCTTCGCCGGACCAGAGCGGGATCAGGCCGGCGCGGTCGCGCCCGTAATTTGCCACCGCCTCAATGCCGCTGACGGGGGCAAGGCGGGCTTCGGGGCGAACCAGATCGATAAGGCTCATGATCATCCCAGGTTGAGAGTTGACGTTGCCTCCAACTCCTAGCGTGCCCGCGACAATGAAAAAACCCCCGGCGGGCCAGCCACGCGGGGGTTTTTCTCAATGCCAGCGCGATTATTTCTTGGCCAGAAGATCGCGGATTTCGGTGAGCAGCACCACATCGGCCGCCGGCGGAGGCGGCGGTGCTGATTCGGCCTGCTTCTCAAGCCGCTTGCGCATCGTGTTCACACCCTTGACCATCAGGAAGATGATCCAGGCCAGAATGAGGAAGTTGATGACGACAGTGAAGAAGTTGCCGTAGGCAAACACTGCACCCTGCTTCTTGGCTTCTTCCAGCGTCACTGCGGTCACCGACGACGACAGCGGCAGGAAGTAGTTGGAGAAGTCGAAACCGCCGAAGATCGCACCAACGATCGGCATGATGATATCGGCCACCAGCGACGATACGATCAGGCCGAAGGCACCGCCGATGATGACACCGACGGCAAGGTCCATGACATTGCCCTTGGCGATGAATTCCTGGAATTCCTTTAGCATCGAACCCTCCTTGTCACGCATTCAAGCGGCGAATCGACCATTCGCTTCGACCGCAGGCCCAACACCAACATAGCAAAAACCTCCCGTTGCAAAACCCGGCAATGCAACGGGAGCGTACAAACCGGCCTCAGCGCACGAGAGCCTATAGGAGACAAGGATAATGGACTTGGCCCCGAAGCTATGATTGCCTCCGGCGGAAAGGCCCGGGAAGTGGCCTGACTTCGGAGAAAGCGTCCCACGTGCAAGGCCTGGCCATCGTCTTCATCGCCATCGCCTATGTCTCGCTCTTGTTCGCCATAGCGAGCATTGGCGACCGCCGTGCCGCGCGCTGGACGCCCGGTGGTTCCAGGCCGTTCATCTATGCGCTGAGCCTCGCCATCTATTGCACCTCGTGGACCTTCTTCGGCTCGGTCGGCCTCGCCTCCGAGCGCGGGCTCGAGTTCCTTGCCATCTATATCGGCCCGGTGCTGGTGTTCATGTTCGGCTTCCCGCTGCTCAGCCGCATCATCAAGCTGGCCAAGTCCGAAAAGATCACCTCGATCGCCGACTTCCTGGGCGCGCGCTATGGCAAGAGCTTTTCCGTCGCCTCCATCGCCACGCTGATCGCCACCGTCGGTGCGATCCCCTACATCGCTCTCCAGCTCAAGGCGATATCGGGCTCGGTCAGCCTGATGATCGAGCACTACACCGGCGCGCCACCATCCTTCGACCCGTTCGTCAGCGACATCTCGCTCGTCGTGGCGCTGCTGCTTGCGCTGTTCGCCGTGCTGTTCGGCACCCGACATGCCGACGCCACCGAGCACCAGAATGGGCTGGTGCTGGCGGTGGCGGTCGAATCGATCGTCAAGCTGGTGGCCTTCCTCGCCATAGGCCTGCTCGTCACTTTCGTCCTATTCGACGGCCCCGGCCAGATGTTCGAAAGCTTCGCCGCGAGCGATCAGGTCGGCAACGCCATGAGTTACGGCACTTCGCTCGGCACCTGGCTGGTGGTGACCTGCATCAGCGGTTTCGCCATCGTCATGCTGCCCCGGCAGTTCTACGTGATGATCGTCGAGAACCGCAGTGAGAGCGAACTGCGCAAGGCGACCTGGGTCTTTCCTGCCTATCTGATAGCGATCAACCTGTTCGTGCTGCCCATCGCCTTCGCCGGCCTCTCCGTCGTCGGCACGGCCACGACGGGCGACCTCTACGTGCTGTCGCTGCCGCTGCTCAAGGGCCACGACTTCCTCGCCATGATCGCCTTCATCGGCGGCCTGTCGGCGGCGACCGCCATGGTCATCGTCGAAAGCGTGGCGCTGTCGATCATGATCTCCAACGACCTGGTGATCCCGATTTTCGTGCGCCGCCTGGTCAAGCTCAAGGCCGGCGACACCGAGGACTGGTCGGCGATCATCCTCAACATCCGCCGCGCCTCGATCTTCATCATCCTGTTCGTCGCCTTCCTCTATTACCGCGAGAGCACCAACAACACGCGGCTCGCTTCGATCGGCCTGATGTCGTTCGCGGCCATCGCCCAGTTCGCGCCGGCCTTCATAGGCGGTCTGATCTGGCGCCGAGCCAACGCAAGGGGCGCAGCCCTTGGCATGGCGGCCGGCATTGCCGTGTGGTGCTACACGCTGCTTTTGCCGACGCTCGCCTCGCCAGACACGGCGATCCTCTCCGAGGGCCTGTTCGGCATCGAGGCGTTGAGACCGCAGGCCCTCTTCGGCACCGCCGCCGAACCGCTCAACCATGGCGTCCTGTGGAGCTTGGCGATCAACGCGCTGTTCTTCGTCTTCGGCTCGCTGTCCCGCGCCTCCGTGCCGCTCGAGCGCATCCAAGCCTCGATCTTCGTACCGCGCGATTCCAGCCCGATGCCGTCGCTGCGCCGCTTCCGCACGGCGATCACAGTCAACGATCTCAAGGATACGATCTCGCGCTACCTCGGCGTCGAGCGCACCGAGAGGTCGTTCCAGAGCTTCGAGCGCGACAGCGGCAGCAAACTCAACGGCAACGACCCGGCCGGTATGGACGTCATCCGTTTCTCCGAACAACTGATGGCAAGCGCGGTCGGCTCGTCGTCGGCCCGGCTGATCCTGTCGCTGCTGTTCAAACGCGGTGACAATTCGGCCAAGGACACGTTCCGCCTGCTCGACGACGCCACCGAGGCGCTGCAGCACAACCGCGACCTTTTGCAGATCGCGCTCGACCAGATGGAACAGGGCATCACCGTCTTCGACCAGGACTTCCGGCTTATCTGCTGGAACCGGCAGTACCGCACCCTGTTCGACCTGCCCGATGACATGGGCCAGGTTGGTGTCTCGATCGACCGCATCCTTGGCTATCTGGTGGCGCGAGGCGACATTCCGCAGACGTCGCGGCTGACCACGCTCAACCGCCTGACCAGCTTCGGCGGCCCGTGGCAAATCGAGTTGCAGACAAGCGGCCGCATCATCGAGATGCGCTCCAATCCGATGCCCGATGGCGGCATCGTCGCCACCTATACCGACATCTCGGCCCGTGTTGCCGCTGACCTCGCACTCAAGCGCGCCAACGAGTCGCTGGAGCAACGGGTGAAGAGCCGCACCGCCGAACTGACCCGCGTCAACGAGGAACTGGCGCAGGCGCAGATGCTGGCCGAGGAGGCCAATCTCGGCAAGACCCGCTTCCTGGCGGCCGCCGGCCACGACATCCTGCAACCGCTCAACGCCGCGCGCCTTTACTGCTCTTCGCTGATCGAGAAGGCCGGCAAGGGCAATGCCGGGGTCGCCGCCCGCAACATCGAGTCCTCACTGGAATCGGTCGAGACGATCCTGGGCGCCGTGCTCGACATATCCCGGCTCGACGCTGGCGCCATGAAACCGGCCGAGACCGTATTCCGGCTGGACGGCCTGCTGCGCCAGATCGGCACCGACTTCCAGCCGATGGCGCGTGCAAAGAAGCTGGAGCTGGTGATCGTGCCGTCGACGCTTGCCGTCGAGACGGATCGCAACCTGCTGCGCCGCCTGATCCAGAATCTGGTTTCCAACGCGATCAAATACACCCGCAGCGGCCGCATTCTAGTTGGCGTCAGAAGGCGCGGCGAACTCGTAGAGATACAGGTCATCGACACCGGCATCGGCATCGCCGCCGACAAACTCGGCACCGTCTTCAATGAGTTCACCCGTCTCGACGAAGGCGTGCGCGAGGCGCAGGGGCTCGGCCTTGGGCTGTCCATTGTCGACCGCATCGCGCGCGTGCTGAGGCTTGAAATCCGCATCCATTCGGAAAAGAACAAGGGCACACGCTTCTCGGTGATCCTGCCAGTGACGACGGCCCAGGAACTGCCCACCGCTTCCACCGCGCGGCCGCGCGTTCAGGCAGGTGCCGTGCTCAACGGGCTGTCGGTCATCTGCATCGACAATGACGCACGCATTCTCGAAGGCATGCGGCTGCTGCTCGAAGGCTGGGGTTGCGTCGTGCGCACCTATTCCGGCTCTGCCGCGTTCGAAGCCGAACCCGCTGCCGCACCCGATGTCATCCTCGCCGACTACCACCTCGACGGCGAGAATGGCCTCGATGTCATCAGGATGATGCGTGCCAGCTTCGGCGAAGCGACACCCGCCGTGCTCATCACCGCCGACCGCTCCAATGAGGTTCGCGCTGCTGCAGACGCCATCGACGTCGCCGTGCTCAACAAGCCGCTAAAGCCTGCTGTGCTGCGTTCGATGATGAACCGGATGCGACGCATGGCCCACGCCGCGGAATAATATTCACCCGCCGCTGCATTGCCGCGGGCACCACCTTTTCCAAGCTATTGCGAAATGCGCTACGCCACCGGGCGCGGCTCGCCGCCGATCTTGGAGAGCAGGATGACCGCCTGGGTGCGGCTGTCGACGCCGAGCTTCTGCAGGATCGCCGAGACATGCGCCTTGATGGTCGCCTCGGAGACGCCGAGCTCGTAGGCGATCTGCTTGTTGAGCAGCCCTTCGGCCAGCATGCCAAGCACGCGCGTCTGCTGCGGCGTCAGCGACTGCAGGCGCTTGATAAGATCCGAAATCTCGGGATCGCGTTCGACGCCGAGGTCGATGTCGCCGGGTGCGGTGATCTCACCCGACAGCACGGTCTCCACCGCTTCGCGGATCTCGTCCATGCTCGCCGATTTGGAGATGAAGCCCGACGCGCCGAGTTCGAGCGCCCGCCTAATGGTCTCGGGGTCGTCATGGGCCGAGATGATGACCACTGGCACGGTGGCATGGATGCCGCGCAGCGAGATCAGGCCGGACAGGCCGGAGGCGCCAGGCATAGACAGGTCGAGCAGCACGATGTCGAGATCTTCATTGGCGGCGACGATCGATTTCACGCTCTCGAAGTCGCCGGCCTCGAGCACGCTCGATACATCCGCCAGCCCGGCAATCGCCTGCTTGAGCGCGCCGCGAAAAAGCGGATGGTCGTCCGCGATGACGAACTTGTGGCCAGCCGACAAATATCCCTCCCGAGGCTCCGACTGTTCTGCGCGCCGATACCTTCGACCGCGATTATGCGGGCCGGTGGCGTCTTTTCAAGCAGTTATACAGAAATCCGGCACGACATGACGGGTCATGCGCAACTTTCAGGCAAAAGCGCCGCAATTCCCGTCAGGTGCGGTCCGGCGCAGGACCCGGCGCCGGCTTCTCGGCTTGCTCTTCCTTTTCGATATCCTTTACAACGCCCATGAAGCTGCGGAAGAAGCGCTCCATGTAGCCAAGGCTCTTTTCGAACTCCTCGTCCGTCGGCAGCTTCGATTCGAGCTTCTGGGAGAGCGAATTCTCAAGCTTGACGACGCGCTGGTCGAGCGTCTTCAGCTCCGTCTGCAGCCGGCCAAGCTCGTCCTGCAGCGCCGAACGTTCGTCAGCAGCCAGCTTGCAGACCAACTGGCTGTCGCGCTCCTCGCAGATCGACATCTCGCCGGTCTGGGTGTCCATGCGGACATAACCCTTGTCGGTCTTTTCCATCTGGTAGCGCTGGCCCTCCGCGGCAGCAGCAGCGCCGAGGCCGAGACCGGCAACGAGCGGAACCAGAAGGATGGCGTTGCGACGCATGGCAATCTCCATTTCGACCGGCGCAAGTGTCGCGCCGTAATGGGCCCAAATTGCGGTGGGGCAAGCCCTGCCGCCCTTCCCCGCATGATGCTTTCAGCCTATAGCGCCCGTATGACGAAAACCATCTACAAGATCTGCCCCGAAGCTATGTGGCGCGAAGCCGAGCGCACCGGCACCTTCGCAGGCGCTCCGATCGATCTCGCCGACGGCTACATCCATTTCTCGACGGCAGCCCAGGTGGTGGAAACCGCCGCCAAGCATTTCGCCGGGCAAAGAGATCTGGTGCTTGTCGCCATCGAGGCTGAGAAGCTCGGTTCCGCGCTGAAATTGGAGGTGTCGCGCGGCGGCGCACTTTTCCCGCATCTCTATGCGCCACTCCAGGCGACGACCGCCAAATGGGTCAGGCCGCTGCCACTCAAGGCCGACGGCGCCCACGATTTTCCGGAGCTTGACCAGGAATGAACGCTTTCGACCGGCTCGGACGCCACCTGCTGTTCACCTTCGATCCAGAGGCCGCGCACGGCCTGTCGATCAAGGCGCTGCGCTGCGGCCTGCCGGTCGGCGGCCGCGCGCCCCGCGATGCGCGCCTGCGTGTCCGTGTCGCCGGGCTCGAATTCCCCAACCCGCTGGGTATGGCGGCCGGCTACGACAAGAATGCCGAGGTGCCCGATGGCCTGCTCGGCCTCGGCTTCGGCTTTGCCGAGGTCGGCACGGTCACGCCCTTGCCCCAGGCCGGCAACCCCAAGCCACGCATCTTCCGCCTCGTCGAGGATGATGCCGTCATCAACCGGCTCGGCTTCAACAATGAGGGCCACGACGCAGCCGAAAAGCGGCTCATCGCCCGTGCCGGTCGGCCCGGTATCGTCGGCGTCAACATCGGCGCCAACAAGGACAGCACCAACCGCATCGGCGACTATGTGCGCGGGGTGAAGCGCTTCGCCCGCCATGCCTCCTACCTGACCGTCAACATCTCGTCGCCCAACACGCCGGGCCTGCGCAACATGCAGGCGCGAGAGCAGCTTGCCGAGCTTCTGGCCAGCGTCATGCTCGCCCGCGCCGAAGCCGGCCATGCCGTTCCGGTCTTCCTCAAGATTGCGCCTGATCTCCACGAGGCCGAGCTCGAGGACATCGCCGCCGAGGTGACGGCAAAGATGGTCGACGGCATCATCGTCTCCAACACCACGATCACACGGCCGACGCTGCGCAGCTCGGCGAACACGAGCGAGACCGGCGGGCTCTCGGGCAAGCCGCTGTTTGCGCGCTCGACGGCGGTGCTTGCCCGCATGCGCAAGCTGGTCGGCCCCGAGCTCGCCATCATTGGTGTCGGCGGCGTCGATTCAGTGGAGACCGCGCTCGAAAAGATCCGCGCCGGCGCCGATCTCGTCCAGCTCTACACCAGCATGATCTATGCCGGCCCGTCGCTGCCCGCCCGCATCGTCAGCGGCATGGCCGATTTCGCCGCGCGCGAAGGCCTCAAGAGCATTTCGGAGCTGCGCGACACAAGGCTCGATCAGTGGGCGGCGACGCCGCTCTGAAACGTCGCCCTGGCGCGCGACCTCAGCAGCAGCAACAGGCATAGACCGCGCGCTGCCAGCAGCAGGTGCAGCGATGCCCACAGCCCGGCATTGCCATAGGCGGCAGGCAGCGTCATCAGCGCCGCGATGAACACCAACAGCGACAGCACCATCATGTTTCGCATGTCGCGCGACCAGGCAGCACCGATGAAGACGCCGTCCATCTGGAAGGCAAGCACCCCGCTGAGTGCGGTGAATGCCGCCCATGGCAGGAACGCGATGGCGATAACTCGCACATCCTCTGCAGTCGAGATGAGCTGGATCAGGTCGACGCCGAAGACCAGCAATGCAGTGGTCATGCTGCCGGCCAGCGCAAAGCCCCAGATCGAGCAGAGATAGACCGCCTTGCGGAAAGCCGGCTCATAGCGGGCGCCAACGGCACGGCCGGCCAGTTGCTCGGCGGCTGCGGCAAAGCCGTCGAGGAAGAAACCTGCAGCAATGAAGAAGTTCATCAGCACCGCATTGGCCGCCAGCGTCACCGTTCCGAACTGCGCGCCCTGACGCGTAAACAGCGCGAAGGCGACCAGCAGCGACAGCGAGCGGATCATGATGTCACGGTTGAGCACGAACAGGCGCTTGAACGCGGCCGCATCGAAGACACGCCCCCATGCCAGCTTCGGTTCGCGCCCGAAGCGCCGCAAAAGCACGGCAAGGCCGATGGCCATGCCGGCTGCCTCACCGGCAACCGCTGCCCAGGCAACACCTTCGACGCCCAAGCCCATATGCAGGCCCAGCCACAGCGAAATTGCAATATTCACGCCATTAAGCGTCGCCTGCAGGAACAGCGCGAAGCTGCCCTCTCCCCGCCCCAGTATGTAGCCTAGGATCGCATAGTTGATCAGCGCGAAGGGCGCACCCAGCATGCGGATGCGGACATAATGGTCGAGCGTCTCGCTGACGCGCGGCTCGGCCTGCATGAACCATTGCCCGGCGAGCGAGGTCAGCGGCGCGGTCAACGCCAGCACGATGCCGGCGATCAGCGCGATCACCACGGCACGCCAGAACACGGCCTGTTCTTCCGCCGCATCGCCGCGACCGAAGGCCTGGGCCACCAGTGCCGTGGTGCCGGCGCGCAGGAAGTTGAAGCTGGTGAAGACCACATCGAAGGCCACCGCGCCTGCCGCCAGTCCGCCGAGAAGGGCCGCGTCGCCGAACTGGCCGACAACAGCTGTGCCGACAAGCCCGATGAAAGGCGTCGTCAGATAGGCCAGCGTCATCGGCACGGCGATCGCCAGCACCGAGCGGTTGGTGACGGCAAAAGGCACGGCGCGGCCCTCTGGCGATGCGTATTCCAACGAAAGTCCTCCCGGCTTGCCAAATCTCCCTAGGGCACATGCCCCGGTTTCCCCAGCGCCCGCAACCATTTAAGTTGCGGGTCAATCGATTTCACCTGCCTGGTTCAGCCTTCGTTCAATGCCGCTTCAGATCGCCAGCCACCCCGACTATGACGCCGGCTTCGCCGCCGACCATCGCTTCCCGATGGGCAAGTACAGCCAGTTGATGGCACGGCTGGACGCGCTCGGACTGTCCGGCGGGCTCAACCGACCCGAAGTCATCGCGCCCGCGCATCTGCGCCTCGCCCATGAGGCTGATTATGTCGACCAGGTGCTGGCCTGCACCGTGCCACCCCACATCGAGCGCGAGATCGGCTTCCCTGTTGGCGAGCGTGTGTCACGCCGCGCCCAGCTCGCGGCTGGCGGCACCTTGCTTGCGGCCAGGCTTGCGCTTCGCCACGGCATCGCCTGCAATGCCGCAGGCGGCAGCCACCATGCCCGCCGGGCCCAGGGCGCCGGGTTCTGCACGTTCAACGACGTTGCGGTGGCGGCACTGGCGCTGCTCCAGGCCAAGGACGTCGAACGCATCCTGGTGGTCGATCTCGACGTGCACCAGGGCGACGGCACCGCCGAGATCCTTGCCGGGAACCCCGGCGTCTTCACCTTCTCGATGCATGCCGAAAAGAACTATCCGGTGCGCAAGGTCGCCTCCAGCCTCGACATCGGCCTGCCCGACAAGACCGGCGACGACACCTATCTCGAGACCCTGGCCGAAGCGCTGTCCCATCTGACGCGTCGCGGCCGATGGGACCTCGTCTTCTACAATGCGGGGGTCGATCCCCATCGCGACGACCGCCTCGGCCGGCTGGCGCTGAGCGACGACGGCTTGCGCCGGCGCGAGCGCCTCGTCATCGAGCATTTCCGCAAAGCGGGCGTGGCATTATGCGGCGTGATCGGGGGAGGCTATTCCACAGACGTTGCAGCGCTGGCCGCCCGCCACGCAATCCTGTTCGAAACCGCAGCCGCCTTCGCCTGACCAAACGCCCCCGCGGCCTGGCCGGACGCGTTCCTGGAAGCCGCGCCATGCCCTCCAAAGCCAAGCTTTGGTACAGCTCTCTCAGGAAAGCCTATTTGCGATAGCTGAACAGCCTGAGGATGATGAAGGCTGGCACCACGATCGCCGCACCCAGCATGAAATAGCCGAGGAAACGGTGGAAGGCGCTGAAGCCCATGCGCCAGATGTCGACGAAGAAATCGCGGATACCGTAGAGCACGTCGAAGGGCGACCAGCCGAACGCGCTCATGACGATGCCGACGAGGAAGGAGATCACAAGCAGCTTGAGGAACACCCGCAGCGGCGTGTCGCCGAGAAAACGCGTCAGTCCGTTCAAGCCCATTCTCCTGCGATTCTAACCTTTCCTGACATATCGCGATTGTCGACGGCGGTTCAAGGTGTGGGCGAGCGCCGCCGCTACACGGCCTGGCTTACCATCCGTGCCTCGCTTACGGGATGCAACAGTTGCTGGAAGTAGGCAACCGTAAGAGGCAACCCATCCTTGAGGCTGGTTTTAGGGCCCCAGCCCAGCGCCCCGGCAAGCGAGATATCCGGCTGCCTTTGCTTCGGATCGTCCTCAGGCAGCGGAAAGCGGGCCACACGCGAGGAACTCCTGGTCACGCGCAGCACTTCGTCGGCAAGTTCGATCATGGAGAATTCTTGCGGATTGCCGAGGTTGACTGGCCCGGTAAGACCGTCCGGCGCGGCCATGAGCCTGATCAGACCATCGACCAGATCGTCGACATAGCAGAAGGACCGTGTCTGCGAACCATCGCCATAGATCGAGATGTCCTTGCCCTGCAAAGCCTGGACAATGAAGTTCGAGACGACGCGCCCGTCGTCGGGCTGCATCCTTGGCCCATAGGTGTTGAAGATGCGGGCCACCTTGATCTTGAGTCCATACTGGCGGCGATAGTCGAAGAACAGGGTCTCAGCGCAACGCTTGCCCTCGTCATAACAGGAGCGCGGGCCGATCGGATTGACGTTGCCCCAATAACTTTCATTCTGCGGATGCACAGTGGGGTCGCCGTAGACCTCCGACGTCGACGCCTGAAGCACCTTCGCCCCATTGCGATGCGCCAGATCGAGCACGCGGATTGCACCAAGCACGCTTGTCCTCGTCGTGTGAACGGGATCGCGTTGGTAGTGAACCGGAGAGGCTGGGCATGCGAGATTGTAGATCTCGTCCACGTCGATCTCGAGCGGCTCGCAGACATCCTGCTCAATCAGTCGGAACGCCGGGTGACCAGCCAGATGCGCAATGTTGGCGTGAGAGCCGGTATAGAAATTGTCGAGACAGGTAACGTGAGCACCGCTAGCCAGCAGCCGGTCGCAAAGGTGAGAGCCGAGAAATCCGGCGCCGCCGGTGACGAGAATCTGTCGCTTGCTGGTCATACTGCAC
This sequence comes from Aminobacter sp. MET-1, assembly GCF_026521175.1. Lineage (NCBI taxonomy): Bacteria > Pseudomonadati > Pseudomonadota > Alphaproteobacteria > Hyphomicrobiales > Phyllobacteriaceae > Aminobacter > Aminobacter sp. MET-1. The sequence goes on from NZ_JAMSHL010000027.1 coordinate 36,679, forward strand.
CTGAACGAATTCACTTGCCTTATGAGCTTCTAGCGGGCGATCATCATTTCGCCAATAGGTTGCACAAGCATGAACATAGACTACTTTGGCGGAAAGACGTCGCGCCGCTCTGCAGGACGGGAAACACCCGAGGCAGGGACCGTCCCTCGCGCACCGCTTACGATTGGAGGACATGAGATCGACGTTCTTGCCGGTGGCGCGCTTCAACCGCCGTTGGTCAGCTTCGTCGTGATCGCATGGAACTACGGGCAATATGTCGGCGCAGCAATCGACTCGATCAAACGGCAGGACTACCCGCATTTCGAGTGCCTGGTGATCAACAACGGATCGACAGACGACAGCGCCGAAGTGATTGCCAGGCACGTCGCAGGCGACAGCCGGTTCCGCGTGGAAACACTACCGGACAATCGCGGTCAATTGGGTGCCGCACTTTGGTCGATCGACAAGCTTAACGGTGGTTTCGTCACATTCGTCGATGCCGACGACGTGCTTTTCGCAAACTATGCCTCGACCCATCTGCAGGTGCACATGGCGCTGCCTCACGGCGTCGGCTTCACCTCATCCAATGTGGCGGAGATGAATGCTGCCGGCGGCGTGCTGACAGCTGAATCGGTGCACGTAGACATCACGCGTGTCGGGCCGCCCCTTGGCTTGCGGCCTGCGAACGGGACGCTCCGCCTTCCCACAGTTTCAGACGAAACCTATCAGGCTCTTTCCTCTGCTACCGCAATGGTGCCGCATAAGAAGAAGGGCTGGTTCTGGGGGCCGGGAACGTCGAACATGTATCGAAGTTCCGTGCTCCGTCTCATCCGCTTCGAAGACGGAAGCCGTCCTTGGATGCGCGCCGCCGACGCCTACCTCAATACTCTTTGTCACGCCTTTGCCGGCAGCGCTCTCATCGGCAAGACCCTGTCAGGCTATCGCCTTCACGACAACAACTACTACGCTACGCGAGAAACGTTGCCGTCACTGCAGTCAGGCACGTTCGCCTATGTCGACAAGGCAAAGGACCACAAGTACCGCGACATCGAGAATCTGCTGCTCCATGCCGGCCAACTCAGTTGGGTTGCCCAACGGAATTTCTGGGACGTTTTGGACCACGCCACGCGTCAGCCCACCACCAAGTTGCACAGGTTCTATGGCGAGCCACGTGTGGTCGACCTCTTCGTACAGCATGCGCCGACCTTGGTCGAAGCCTTCACCGCCAAGTCCTTTTCCAGAGAGGTAGCCATGCGCTTCTCCGGCAAACAAGCCTGGACGATCCTGCAAGCCGGGCTGGGAAAAGGCTCCACGCTGCACGTCGCTACCGGAACGCTGCAAGGCCGGCTGTGGCGGCTGCGTTTCTGGTTGCGCCGGAAGAAAGTCTAGGCCGACAATTCATCTACACATCCGCAAGCGAACTTTGCATCTTCCCGATTGCCGCCGCACATCCGCAATGCTAACCAAGTGCCCGCGCGGGTATGATGTAATGGTAGCCTGTCAGCTTCCCAAGCTGAACGCGCGGGTTCGATTCCCGCTACCCGCTCCAGATCTCCAGCAAAATCCGTTGAGTTCAAAGGTCGGCGCCGGCTCGCCCGAAGGGCGCCGCTCGGTCTCGGGCAGGAGAGCCGAGCGGCATTCAGGAACCTCCCCCCGCAGAAAGGTCCTGAAGAACTCAAGGCCGGCGATAGGCGCTTCGAACGGGCCGAACCAGCAGAACACTCGGATGTATCTGCAGCATAAGAGATGACATCAGTTGCATGACTTGTCTCTCCTCCAATTGGGTGACCAAGCAATCGGCACGGCTTTAACTGCGACAATCTACGGTTGTTTAACTTCATCATAGGAACAACAGCACGAATTCACGCCATGCCCTTCAGAGGAGCTCGGAACCGGCAGCGGCATACAGGCGAACGCATTCAATCCGCGATTGCTCCAGCCAATACTGCGGGTTGCAAGGTTGCTGCTCGCGCTCGGAGTGCCTCGGCAAATGGCTATCTGAATGGCTGGCCGCTCCCACGGCTGCCTCTGCCCCAAACGACATGACCACGCGTCTCATCTTCATGATCGCGCGTCCCAAAGTTGTCCGATTACCTCATTCGGGGCAGTGACAGAATGGCTCCGTCATGGGAAGGCAGTTGCAGCAGTTCACCGAAATGCTCTGCTGGTTGGCCGACGCGCGCGACATATCCACTGGCGTGGCGTCGGCCTCTCGCACCCCGCTCGGCAACGCGGCATTCGAACTACGAGACGTCGCGACGGATGGACAATCGGTGGGCTCGAACACGCCTTCACCGACAATGCTATCGGCCTGCCGACCGCGGCGACGACAAGCATCCCGCGCCTGACACCAGCCACATCAAGCCTCTCGACCCAAGGCTCCCGCCAAGCCATCGCTTGCAAGGTCTAAGCCTTGTCCCGGCCTAAGCTGAGCTAGCGCCTGAATTCGTGCTCGCGCAGGTAGCGCAGATGGTGGCCTTGGGGTCCGGTCGCGTAGCCGAACTTCAGGCCATAGTCGTTGTAGTAGTTGGGCTGGAAGTCGCTGACATAGCCGTAGTTGTCCGACATGCAGCCTGGCAATGGCACTGAGAGACCGATCGCAAGCGAAACGAAGATGTAGCGCATGGCTTGTTACCTCCGATCGAGGAGATAGTGCGCCCGATCGGCCGGATCCGCCAGTGGATCCGGGTCAACTCTCCGATATCGGCGCGGCCGGACGCCAATGACGCCCGGCCGGCCTGTTCGATGCTGCCGATCAATCCTTGCCGTAGATGTCGAAGTCGAAATATTTGGCGTTGATCTTGGCGTAGGTGCCGTCCTTGACGATGGCGTCGATGGCGGCGTTCAGCTTCTCGCGCAGCGGGTCGCCCTTGCGCACGGCGATGCCGGTGAGAGACTCCGTGTTCTTGAGATCGCCGACCAGCTTGCAGCAATCATTACCGGTGGTCTTGAGCCAGTCGACCAGCACGAACTTGTCGGATACCACGGCGTCGAGGCGGCCGTTGGTAAGGTCGGCCATGGCCTCATCCTGCGTCGGATAGAGCTTCACGTCGGCGCCGGCCTTGGCGTAATGATCCTCGGCATAGATCGCCTGTGTGGTCGATCCCTGGGCGCCGACAGTCTTGCCCTTGAGGGCATCGGGCTCGGGCGAAGTCAGGTCGGTGTTCTTCAGCGCCACCAGCGCCAGCGGCGTGGTGTAGTACTTGTTGGTGAAGTCGACCTGCTGCTTGCGCTCGTCGGTGATCGTCATCGAGGCGATGATGGCGTCGAACTTGCCACCCTGCAGCGCCGGGATGATGCCGTCCCAATCCTGCGTCACCCACTCGCATTCGACTTTCATTTCGGCGCACAGCGCGTTGCCGACATCGATGTCGAAGCCTGCCAGCTTGCCGTCGGAGGTCAGTGTGTTGAAGGGTGGATAGGCGCCCTCCGTGCCGAGCTTGAGCTTCGTCTGCTGCGCCGAAGCGCCTCCCATTGCAAACAGAAGCGCCGCAACTGCGGCCGAATATGCGAATTTTCTGGAAATCTGCATTGTCGTCTCCGTTGTCGGGTACTCTTTTTCGCGAGTATTTCCCCGACCACAGCCAATCACAGCAACAGCTGTTGGACAAGCAGACTAACGGCTAGGCGCAACTGACCAAAGGTCAGCTCATGCGAAAATGCTTGGAGAGCTTGAGGCCCTGGGCCTGATAGTTGGAGCCGAGGTCGCTGCCGTAGAGCGCCTTGGGCCGCGCCAGCATGTGTTCGTAGACCAGGCGCCCGACGATCTGGCCATGTTCGAGGATGAAGGGTACCTCGTGACTGCGGACCTCGAGCACGGCGCGACTGCCGGTACCGCCGGCGGCCGAATGGCCGAAACCGGGGTCGAAGAAGCCGGCATAGTGGACGCGGAATTCACCCACCAGCGGATCGAACGGCGTCATCTCGGCGGCGTAGAGCGGCGGCACATGGACCGCCTCGCGGCTGACGAGGATGTAGAATTCGTCGGGGTCGAGCACCAGTTCCTCGGCGCCGTGGTTGTAGATCGGCTCCCAGAAATCGACGACAGAATGGGCGGCGCGCTTGTCTACATCGACCAGTCCGGTGTGGTGCTTGCCGCGATAGCCGACGATGCTGCCCACCGCGCCGGCGAGGTCGATCGACAGCGCGATGCCGCCGCCCGAAATGTTCGGCGGATCGATCGCGACCAGCCGGTCGGACAGGTGCAGCGCGTTGAGTTCGATCTCCGACAGCAGCGCATGGCCCTTCCTGAAACGGATCTGCGACAGGCGCGAGCCGGCGCGCACCACGATCGGGAAAGTGCGCGGGCTGACTTCGAGATAGAGTGGACCGCTGTAGCCGGCTGGGATCTTGTCGAATTCCTGGCCGCGGTCGGTCATGACGCGGGTGAAGATGTCGAGGCGGCCGGTCGAGCTCTTCGGGTTGGCCGAGGCCGAGATGTCGGCCGGCAGGTCGAGCGCCTCCTGAAGCGGCACGATGTAGACGCAGCCCGTCTCCAGCACCGCACCGTTGGCGAGATCGATCTCGTGCAGCTTGAGGCGGTCCAGCTTGGCCGAGACCAGCGAATTGGGACCAGGCAGGAAGCTGGCGCGCACGCGAAAAGCCTTGGCGCCGAGACGCAGGTCGAGGCTCGCAGGCTGGATCTGGTCGGCGTCCAGCGGCGGCGCCTTGAGCGCACCGGAAGCAAACAGCGCCGCGATATCCTGATCCGGAAGAATGCCCGACTGCCGCAATTGCCTCACTCCTTTACAGCGCCGCCGATCCGAACGGATATCAGAGGATCGCTGGACCCCGGACCTCGTCCAGGCTCATATGCGTGGCCCAAGACGTTTAGTCGACCCCGCGATTGACGCAAGCCGGCCTTGGGTCTAAAGGACCTTTATCCCGTGGTGATTTGGCCGGTCGGCTTGCAGCCACGTTAAACAAGTCGCTAAAGGGCCGCGTTGTGGACCGGTTGCGACTTTTCGCGACCGGTTTTTTTGTATTTGGATTTGGCCATGACCTCCGACACCAAGCGCAACTGGAACCCGCAGACCACGCTCATTCACGGCGGCACGCTCCGCTCCGAATTCGGCGAAACTTCGGAATCGATCTTCCTGACCCAGGGCTATGTCTACGAAAGCGCTGAAAGTGCGGAAGCACGCTTCAAGGGCGAGACCCCGGGTTTCATCTATTCGCGCTACGCCAACCCGACCGTCGACATGTTCGAAAAGCGCATGTGCGCGCTCGAAGGCGCTGAAGACGCCCGCGCCACCGCGTCGGGCATGGCCGCGGTTTCCGCCGCTATCCTGTGCGGCCTGAAGGCCGGCGACCACATCGTCGCAGCGCGTGCCCTGTTCGGTTCGTGCCGCTGGGTCGTCGAGACGCTGGCGCCGCGCTACAGCATTGAAGCGACGTTGATCGACGGCACAGTCACCGAGAACTGGGAAAAGGCTGTCCAGCCCAACACCAAGCTGTTCTTCCTGGAGAGCCCGACCAACCCGACGCTCGAAGTGGTCGACATCGCGGCGGTTGCGGCAATTGCCAATTCGATCGGCGCGCGCGTCGTCGTCGACAATGTCTTTGCCACGCCGATGCAGCAGAAGCCGCTCGAACTCGGCGCCCATATCGTCGTCTACTCGGCCACCAAGCATATCGACGGCCAGGGTCGCTGCCTGGGTGGCGTCATCCTTTCCGACAAGAAGTGGATCGACGAAAACCTGCACGACTACTTCCGCCACACCGGCCCGAGCCTGTCGCCGTTCAACGCCTGGACGCTGCTCAAGGGTCTGGAGACATTGCCTCTGCGCGTGAGCCAGCAGACCGAGACCGCCGGCAAGATCGCCGACTTCCTGGCCGAGAGCCCTGAAGTGTCACGGCTGATCTACCCCGGCCGCGCCGACCATCCGCAGGCCGACATCATCAAGCGGCAGATGAAGGGCGGCTCGACGCTGATCTGCTTCGACGTCAAGGGAGGCAAGAAAGCGGCCTTCGCCTTCGAAAACGCGCTGAAGATCATCCTGATCTCCAACAATCTCGGCGACTCCAAGAGCCTGATCACCCATCCGGCAACGACGACGCACAAGAACCTGACCGACGAGGCGCGTGCCGAGCTTGGCATCGACGACGGCACGCTGCGCCTGTCGGTCGGCCTCGAAGATGCCGACGACCTGCTCAACGATATCGGCGATGCGCTGAAGGCGGCTCGCTGAGGCAATCGACTCATGCGGCGTCCGGCATCACCGGGCGCCGCATGTTCATCACATTCGCTGTGAACAATGCGAACGGCAGTTGACCCGCCGCGACAAGCGGCGGACCCTGTCACGCAGGGCACCATGCGCCGCCACGCCGGTTTCATGAGGCCTCGTGATCGCCGCCAGCCAGCCACGGCCTGGACGCCGAACGCAGCATCAGACAGTTCGTCGCCCGGCTTTCTCCAAGCCCCGGCGACGCAGGAGCGCCGCATATGTATCGCGCCATCACCCGCAACATCGCAGTCGAGGTCGAGCCCTTCTATCTGGAAGAGCGATCCGACCCGTCTGAAGGCCGCTATGTCTGGGGCTATCGCGTGACGATCGAGAACAATTCGGAAGATTTCGTCCAGCTTTTGTCGCGCTACTGGCACATCACCGACGCGAGCGGCAAGGTCGAGGAGGTCCGCGGCCCGGGCGTAGTCGGCGACCAGCCCGAGCTCAATCCCGGCGACAGCTATCAGTACACGTCGGGCTGCCCGCTCTCGACGTCATCGGGCATCATGGTCGGGCGCTACACCATGCGCAACGAGGCCGGCGAGATGTTCGACATCGCCATCCCCGCCTTCTCGCTCGACCTGCCGGGCATGCGCCACCGGCTCAACTGAGCCGGCAGCGTCATTGTCGGATCATTGGGCCGGGGCGAACTCGCCCGGATCGAACTCGTAGGCCTTCGAGCAGAACTCGCAGTTGACGCGAATGCGGCCGTCCTCGACGCTGCCCGTGATCTCTTCCGCCGAGAACCCCTGCAGGATGCCACGAATCTTGTGATCCGAGCACGAGCACTGGTCGGCGACATGCACGCCCTCGTAGACGCGCACGCCATGTTCGTGGAACAGGCGATAAAGCAGCCGCTCGGCGCCCACGGTCGGATCGATCAGCTCGGTCGGCTCGATGGTCGCCATCAGCGCCAACAGCTCCTGCCAGGCATTGTCCTCGGGCCCGACAGCGACATCACGCTTGTCACCGTCGCCACCATGCATGTCCTGCACGCGTCGACGTTCGGGCGAATCCGGCAGGAACTGGGCCAGCAGACCGCCGGCGCGCCAATGTTCGCCGCCGCCCTCGCCCGGGAGCACGAGCTTGGCGACCGACAGGCGCAGCTCGGTCGGAATCTGTTCCGACTGGCGGAAATAGGTGCGCGCCGCTTCCTCGAGCGAAATACCGTTGAGTTCGACGATGCCCTGATAGCGCTGGGTATGGGCGCCCTGGTCGATGGTCAGCGCCAGCACACCGGTGCCGAGCAGGTCCTCGGGCGCGGTCATGCCGGCCTTGATTGCCTCCTCGACGCGGCCGGCGTCGAAGCGGGCATAAGCGCGCAGCGAATGCGGCGTCGTGAAGTCGGCAACCAGCATGTCCACTGGCCCGTCAGTGCGGGTCTGGAGGATGAACTTGCCCTCGAACTTGAGCGAGGTGCCCAACAGCACGGTCACCACGCAGGCCTCGGCCAGCAGGCGCGCCACCGGCTCCGGATAGGCATGGCGATCAAGTATCTGGTCGAGCAAAGGTCCGAGCTGCACGGTACGGCCGCGCACGTCGAGCGGCTCAACCGCGAATGGAACGACATGGTCGTCGCCGGCGAACCCGAATTCGCCGAGCTTGCGTTCGGTCTCAGTCACTGAAACGTATCCCATATAACGAATTCTGCGACCCTTCGGCCCGCCGACGGTCGCAGAACAAGGCTTTGATGACAATAGATTGATCCCGCCCCAGATAGGGTCGCGGGATCAGTCATTCAAGCGCCGAGGCACCAGGCCAGCACAGCCTTCTGGGCGTGCAGGCGGTTTTCTGCCTCGTCGAAGACCACCGAGTGCGGGCCATCGATCACTTCGTCGGTCACTTCCTCGCCGCGATGCGCGGGCAGGCAGTGCATGAACAACGCGTCAGGCTTGGCGTGTTTCATCAGCGCCGCGTTGACCTGATAGGGCAGGAAGACGTTGTGGCCGCGGGCGCGGTGTTCCTGACCCATCGACACCCAGCAGTCGGTGACGATGGCGTCGACGCCACTGACAGCCTCCTCGGCATCGCGGGTCAGCATCACCTTGCCACCGTTGGCTTGGGCCCAGTCGACGTATTTCTGCTCCGGCTCACTGCCCTCGGGCACGGCCATGTTGACGTTGAAGCGGAAGCGCGCCGAAGCCTCGAGCAGCGAGTGCAGCACGTTGTTGCCGTCGCCGGTCCAGGCAAAGGTCTTGCCGGCAACCGGGCCGCGATGCTCTTCGAAGGTGAGGATATCGGCCATCAGCTGGCACGGATGAGTGTCGTCGGTGAGGCCGTTGATGACGGGGATCGTCGCGTTCTCGGTCAGTTCCAGCAGGCGGTCATGCGCCGTGGTGCGGATCATGATGGCGTCGACATAACGCGACAGCACCTTGGCGGTGTCGGCGATCGACTCCGAACGGCCGAGCTGCATTTCGGTGCCGGTCAGCATGATGGTCTCGCCGCCAAGCTGGCGCATACCGACGTCGAAGGAGATGCGCGTGCGCGTCGACGGCTTGTCGAAGATCATCGCCAGCACCTTGCCCTCAAGGGGCTTGGATCGTTCGCCAGCCTTCAGGCGCGCCTTTCGCGCGGCCGCATCGTCCAGAATCCCGCGTAGGTCGCTCCCGGACATGGCCGAGAGGTCGGTGAAATGGCGAATTCCGCTGGTCATTTAACGTCCTTGGTTTACCCGCCGTTGGCGGCGGCCTTGGAGAGGCTGGCAGCACCGGCGCGAATGCGCGCGAGCGCCTCTTGGATGTCTGCATCGGTCGTCGTCAGCGGCGGCAGCAGACGGATCACATTGTCACCGGCAGGCACCGCGAGCATCTTCTGGTCGCGCAGCGCCATATTCACCTTGGTGTTGGGCATGCTGCATTTGAGACCAAGCATGAGGCCCGTGCCGCGGATTTCGGCAATCACGTCGGGGAACTCGTCGGCGATTGCAGCCAGTCCCTGCTTCATCAGCAGCGCCTTGCGGCTGACTTCGTCAAGGAACCCCTCTTCGAGCACTACGTCCAGCACGGCATTGCCGACCGCCATGGCGAGCGGGTTGCCGCCGAAGGTGGTGCCATGGACACCCGCAGTCATGGCGCTTGCGGCCTCCTCGGTGGCGAGGCAGGCGCCGACAGGAAAGCCGCCGCCGATACCCTTGGCAATCGCCATCAGGTCGGGCGCAACGCCGGTCCACTCATAGGCGTAAAGCTTGCCGGTACGGCCGATGCCGCACTGGACCTCGTCGAAAATCAGCAGCAGGCCGTGCTTGTCGCACAGCTCGCGCAGACGCCTCAACGAGGCATTCGGGAACGGACGGATGCCGCCCTCACCCTGCACCGGCTCAAGCAGGATCGCCGCCGTCTCAGGCCCGATCAGCTTCTCGGCTGCGTCGATGTCGTTGAAGGCCACCTGGTCGAAGCCGTCGACCTTGGGGCCGAAACCTTCCAGGTACTTGGCCTGGCCACCGGCGGCGATCGTCGCCAGCGTGCGGCCGTGGAAGGCGCCCTCGAAGGTGATGATGCGATAGCGCTCGGGATGGCCGTTCTTGTACTGGTAGCGGCGCGCCGTCTTGATCGCGCATTCCAGCGCCTCCGCACCTGAATTGGTGAAGAAGACGCGGTCGGCGAACGAGTTCTCGGCGAGCCTTTCGCCCAGCCGGCTCTGCCCGGGGATCTCGTAGAGGTTCGAGACATGCCACAGCTTGGCGGCCTGCTCGGTCAGCGCCTGGACAAGATGCGGATGGCTGTGGCCGAGCGAGTTGACGGCAATGCCGCCGGCAAAATCGAGATATCGCTCGCCATTCGCGGCAACCAGCCAGGAACCCTCACCTCGCTCGAAAGCCAGGGGTGCGCGAGCAAACGTCTCGTAAAGCGCCGAACCGCTCATTATATGCATCTCCGGAACCGGAAAATCAAAAAGCCGCCTCAAGCGGCGGCCCCCGCGGGTATATCAGGTTTTTCGGACATGAAGTCAACGAAAACGTCGGCAGGCCCAAGCGATCCGGGCTTGGTGGCCAGCGCCGCAAGGTCAGCCTCAGGCAAGTTGGGGAAAACCGAAAAAACAGAATCACTGTTGCAGGTCGGACTCTTGTCACGGAGTCGGCGCGTCGATAATTGTAATTGAGAAATAACTAGATTTCGTGCGGCGGACAAACTCACCGAATAGATGTGGTGCCCACCCGACTCCCAGGGGTGGCGAAGGATTCCGAATTCTGCGCGTTAAATCAGGAGCACGGTCTCATGAACTGGACTGACGAGCGGGTCGAACTTCTCAGGAAGCTTTGGTCGGAAGGTCTGAGCGCAAGCCAGATCGCAGCACAATTGGGCGGCGTCAGCCGCAACGCCGTCATCGGCAAGGTACACCGCCTCAAGCTGTCGAGCCGCGGCCGCGCCACGGCTGCGCCCGCCCGCCAGAAAAAGACGACGACAACGGCCGTCACCTCGGCGACCAAGAGCGTACAGCGCACGGCTACGGTCACCCGTACCGTGACCGCAAGCATCGGCGCCACGGCGCTGCAGGCCCAGTTCGACGTCGAGCCGGTCGCCCGCCAGTACATTCGTCCGGTGCAGAACGTCGTCGTTCCAATCTCGCGCCGCCTGCAGCTGGTGCAGCTCAACGAGCGCACCTGCAAGTGGCCCAACGGCGATCCGCTGAGCGAAGACTTCAACTTCTGCGGCAACGAAGCCGGCGAGAGCGGCCCATATTGCGGTTACCACTCGAAGATCGCTTTCCAGCCCGCTTCGGAGCGTCGCCGGACGCGCTGAGCGAACAGCGGGCAGTAAAAATCGAAAGGGCCTCGGAGCGTCAACCTTCCGAGGCCCTTTCTCTATTCGCTACTCTCTATTCGCTATTCGCTCCTGCCCTGCTCACAGCCATCCGCTCTTCCTGAACCGCCAGTAGAGCACCGAGCAGATGGTGGCGATCGCCGCCAGCACGGTCGGGTAGCCATAGGCGAAGTGAAGCTCGGGCATGTCCTGGAAGTTCATGCCGTAGATGCCGGCAAGGGCTGTCGGCACGGCAAGGATGGCCGCCCAGGACGCCAGCTTCTTGGCAATCGCCGTTTCCTGGCTCTGTCCCACCAGAAGGCTGGCCTCGAAAGCGAAAGCCAGCACCTCGCGCAGCGTGTCGACCTTTTCCAGCACGGTGCGGATATGGTCGCCGACATCGCGGAACAGCGGGTGCATCGCCGGCCGCAACTGCGGCAGGTCGGCGCTGGTCAGCCGCCGGCACACCTCGACAAGCGGCCCGGCTGCATTGCGCAGCCGCAACAGATCGCGCCGCAGCATGTAGAGCCGCTCGATGTCGCTCGTCGTCATCGGCCGTGCCAGCACACCATCCTCGATGGCGTCGACCTCCTCCTCGATCTGCTCCAGCACCGGCATGTAGTTGTCCACGATGAAATCGAGGATGGCATAGAGGATGAAGTCCTCGCCCTTGGCGAGCGCGCTCGGGCAGCTCTCCCAGTGCTGGCGAACGGCGGCATAAGACGTCGACACGCCATGGCGAACGCTGACGATGTAGCCCTTGCCGACGAAGATGTGGGTCTCGCCGAAATCCACCCTGCCCTGGATGAGCTGGGCTGTTCTGGCGACGATGAACAGCGCATCGCCATATTGCTCGATCTTAGGACGCTGGTGCGGATGCTCGGCGTCCTCGATGGCGAGATCGTGAAGATGAAACTGCCGTTGCACCCGCAAGAGCAGGTCGCGGCTGGGCTCGAGCAGGCCGATCCAGACGACATGGCCCTCGCGGGAGGCCCAGCCGCCGGCTTCTTCCAGGGAGATATCGGCTATGCGGCGGCCGCCGAGATAGACGCTGGAGGCAACGATGCCAGGCTCCAGCTCCGGGCTCTTGTCGAACTTCGTGGCATGTTCGGTCATGCTTCACCTGAAGAACGAGGGGCCTGTTCGATCAGGACCCCAGTCTAGAACCTATTGGGATCAAAGGGAACGGCAGTGGCCGGTCGCGAGCGGCGGCCAGCCCCTCGTCAATCCGAGTTGGTTTCGCCCGCCGTCGTCACCCGATGGCTCTTGTCTTCCTTTGGACGCTCCGGCGGCATCTGCTCGCCGGTGACGATGTAATAGATGGTCTCGGCAATGTTGGTGGCGTGGTCGCCGATACGCTCGATGTTCTTGGCGACGAACAGCAGATGCGTACAGGGCGTGATGTTGCGCGGATCTTCCATCATGTAGGTCAGGAGCTCGCGGAACAGCGAGGTGTACATGGCATCGATCTGCTCGTCGCGGTCACGGACGAAGCCGATCTTGTCGACCGAGCGCGACGCGTAGACGTCGAGCACCTCCTTGAGCTGGGTCAGCGCAAGTTCGGCCAATGCCTCCAGCCCGCGGAACAGGCTGGTCGGCTGCCGCCCCTCGGCCACCGCGGCGACACGCTTGGCGATGTTCTTGCCGAGGTCGCCGACGCGCTCGAGATCGGCGGAGATGCGGATCGCGCCGATGATCTCGCGCAGGTCGGTGGCCATCGGCTGGCGGCGTGCGATGATCAGGATCGCCTTGTCGTCGATCTCGCGTTCAGCCTCGTCGAGCACGAGATCGTCCTGGACCACCCTCTGTCCAAGTTCGGGATCGCCATTGACCAGGGCAGCGACCGCCTGATCGACCATACGCTCGGCCTGGCCGCCCATGGCCGCGATCTTGCGGGCGAGGAACTTCAGCTCCTCGTCATAGGCGCTGACGATATGAACGGACTGCATTTTAAGCTCGGGCCTTCCTGCAAAAAATACGGATGAATCATGCTTCTGAATCCGCAAGCCTAAGCTAGCCTGATGACAGAAAAAAGAAACGCTCGGGGGAGTTTACAATTTTGCCGGCTTATCGCGCCGGCAGGTGCACCGTAAAGGCCGAACCCTTGCCCAATTCCGACTTGATGGTCAGGCGGCCATTGTGCCGGCTCAATATATGCTTGACGATCGACAGCCCGAGGCCCGTGCCCTTCTGGGCGCGGCTGGTCTCGACATCGACCCGGTAGAACCGCTCGGTGACACGCGGAATATGCTCGGCCGGGATGCCTGGGCCGAAGTCGCGCACGGTGACCTCGACCTCCGGCTCGCCGGTCTCGGTGGAGCGGCGCATGGAAACGATCACCCGGCCACCCGACTGGCCATATTTGCAGGCATTCTCGAGCAGGTTCTGGAACACCTGGAACAGCTCGTCGCGATCGCCGTGCACCTCGATGGCGCCTTCGGGGAAATCGCGCTCGATGGTGACACCGATCTGCGTTGCGAGCGGGGCGAGCGATGCGACGACCGCCTCGATCGTCTGGCGCAGCTCGACCTTCACGCCCGGCTTGACGTAGGGTTTCATCTCCAGCCGGGAGAGCGACAACAGGTCGTCGATCAGCCGCGCCATGCGGCCGGTCTGGTTCTGCATGATCTGCAAGAACTGGTCGCGCGCGTTGGGATCGTTCTTGGCAGGCCCGCGCAACGTCTCGACAAAGCCGGCGATGGAAGCCAGCGGCGTGCGCAGTTCGTGGCTGGCATTGGCGATGAAGTCGGCGCGCATGCGGTCGATGCGGCGCGACTCGCTCTGGTCCTTGAAGGCCAGCACGAACAGGCCGGTGCCGCGCCCGACTGCTGAAGCGGTAACGCGATAGACGCGCTCGAACGGCACGCGCTCGACATATTCGGCGGTCTGGGCATTGCCCTCGCCGGCCAGCACGGCCTCGATCAGCTCCTGCATCTCGGGCGCGCGGAATTTCAGCAGCAGCGGCATTTCTGATCGGATCGCGCCGAAGGCGGTCTCAGCTGCCTCATTGGCATGGACCACGGCGCCGCCGCGATCGAAGATGATCAAGGGGTCGGCGACTGCCGCCGCCAGCTTCTCGCCCGACAACCGGTCGAGCGGCGAGCGTTCCGCCCTCGCCGCTTCCTCGGCCAGGCGACGTGCAGCCTGCGTGCGCGGAGCAACGAAGGCAACGAGGATCAGGACAACAATGACGACGGCCGCGAAGGCTGTCGAAGCACCGCCCAGATAGTGGACAGCGAGAACGGCAAGGATCGCAGCCGCCAGCATCCAGCGATTCTGGTAGAGCCGGCCCGCGCTCAGCCGTGCCGTGCGCTTTGCCCTTGTCTGCGTGCTGGTCTCTGCCATGCGAATGCCCAATACGACGGCGCCTTGAAGAAGCCTCTGGACCGCTTCCTGGCCACCCAATAGCATGCTTCGCAAAGCTGGAAAGGTGCCGATCCCATGAAAAAGGACAAGGAAAGCAAGAAGGATATCGCCGCCCCGGCCGCAGATGCGGCCGATCCTGCGGCCCAGAACGGGCCAGTCAGGATAAAGGTCGGCAAGGAGGAGCGGACCTTCGACATCGACGATCCTGTGTTGCCCGACTGGATCGACAAGAAGGCACTGAAGTCGGGCAACTACCCCTATGACGACAAGCTGCCCCAGAAGGAATACGAGCAGACACTGGAGACGCTGCAGACGGAGCTGGTGAAGCTGCAAGCCTGGCTGCAGAAGACCGGCAAACGCGTATTGTCGGTGTTCGAGGGCAGAGACGCCGCGGGCAAGGGTGGCACCATCTTCGTGGTGCGCGAATACATGAACCCGCGTACCGCGCGCAATGTGGCACTGACCAAGCCGACAGAGACAGAGCGGGGCCAGTGGTACTTCCAGCGTTATGTCCAGCAGTTCCCGACTGCCGGCGAATTCGTGACGTTCGATCGCTCATGGTACAACCGCGCCGGCGTCGAGCCGGTCATGGGTTTCTGCACGCCCGAGCAGCACCGCCAGTTCCTGGCCGAGACGCCGCATTTCGAGAAGATGATCGTCAACGAAGGCATCCACTTCTTCAAGTTCTGGCTCGACATCAGCCAGGAGATGCAGCTCAAGCGATTCCACGACCGCCGCCACAGCCCGTTGAAGAACTGGAAGTTCTCGCCGATGGATGTCGCGGGCATGTCCAAGTGGGACGAATACACCAAGGCGATCGAGTTGATGGTCGAGAGCACGCACACGCCCTATGCGCCCTGGGAGGTCGTGCAGGCCAACGACAAGCGCCGGGCGCGCATCGCCGTCATCAGGCATGTTCTCAGGGCACTGCCCTATGACGGCCGCGACCTCGACAAGGTCGGCCGGCCCGACGGCAAGATCATCCACGAAGGCATGAAGTTCCTGAAGGATTGAGCCAGCAGTTCGGCCTGGAAGGTCGGGCCATGGAACTCAGCGCGCGCGGCAAGCGTCAAACGCTCTTCCTTGGAATTGCTCAGTAGGTCGAGGACGAGACGCAGCTCGACCATGTCGGACAGGGCCGATCCATGGAGGCTCAGACTGTTGTCGTTGGCTTCTTCGGGGGTGGCAGGATCAGAGGCGTCAGCGCCAAAAAAAGAGGGGCGGATGGTTGCGTGACTGGAGTCGAGCGCAACCATCACGCACCCACGGCCTGCGAGCCGAAAATTTGGATACTTCGACAGTCGATGGACCAAACGCTACCGACTGCTCCTCGCAGCCCGCACGCTTGCGCGCGTCCTCCCTACGGCGGTTGGTCCAGTGTCATTGCAACATCCCCAGTGCTGCAACTCCCGATGCCAATAATGCATATCACCTTTGGGTAAGCCATGCCCCGAATGGGTGAGACACCACCCGCATCAATATATCAGGATATGCATTCCACCCAGCTTTGTTCGCGGCCCGTGCAATTGTGCATATTGGCTTTGCCTCCGGGCGATCCGAACGGTAAAGCTTTGCCTCGATATCAGGAAGCAGCGCGCCTTCAGGACGGTGCGAATCGTGCAAGTCATTGAATCCATGGGTCGTGCCGCGAGGGGAGCTCTCCAGCCGACTCCGCAGCCGGGGACCGGAGCGCAGCCATGAAATCCGCACTGATGCTTGCGATTGCCGTGTCGCTTGCAACGCTGCTCGGCCCGGCGCGCGCCGCCGAACCGCAGGTGCCGGTGCTGTGGGACAGCAAGGAGCGGCTGCCCAAGCCGGATCTTTCGACGCTGCCGCGCCTGCGCTTCCTGACGACGACGGACTTTCCGCCGTTCAACTTCATCGACAAGAGCGGGCGCCTGTCCGGCTTCCACATCGACCTCGCCCGCGCCATCTGCGCCGAACTCGGCATTGCCGAGAAGTGCCAGATCCAGGCGCTGCCCTGGGCGGAACTGGGCGATGCGCTGAACAAGGGCGAAGGCGAGGCGCTGATCGCCGGTATTCCGGCGACCGCCGAGACCCGCGAGACATACGCCTTCTCGCGCCCCTATCTGCAATTGCCGGCGCGCTTCATCATGAGCAAGGCCCAGGCCGTCACCGAGCCCATGGTCGACAAGCTCAGCGGCAAGCGCGTCGGCGTCCTTGCCGGCTCGGCGCATGAGCGCGTGCTCAGGGACTATTTCGGCGACGTGAAGGTGGTCACCTATTCGCGGGCCGACTGGCTCAACCAGGACCTCAAGGACGGCAAGCTCGACGCCGTCTTCGGCGACGGCATGCGCCTGTCCTTCTGGCTTGCGGGCACGGATGCGGCAGGCTGCTGCCGCTTTGCCGGCGGTCCGTATATCGCCCCCGAATATCTCGGCACCGGGCTTGCCGTCGCGACCAAGGCGGACAATGCAGCACTAGCCGCAGCCTTCGACTATGCGCTGCACGAGATCTCGGCCAAGGGCACCTTCGCCGAGCTCTATCTTCGCTATTTCCCGGTCAGCTTCTACTGACCAGTCGACAATCAGGTCAGGGTGCGGTGGCGGGCCTTGGTCGCCCGCTCGATCGCCGCGATGGTCAACGGATCGACATTGAGGTGCTTGCGCAGAAGCTGCAGCACACGCAGTTCCTCCATCCGCATCTCGAGGTCGACCGACGCCACCTCGAAGGCCGCGGCATAGGCCGTCTCGTGCAGCCGGTCGGGAATTGCCCGGCGGGCGAGCTCCAACACGCCTTCGAGCCCCGCCTCGGCATGCAGCAATTCCTGGCAGTCCTGAGCAATCGAGATCAGCCGCTTTTCGTTGAAATCCTCAAAGATCGGCCAGGTCTTGACCACCACGCCGATGCGCGCCAGCTCGACATCGGTCATGTCGCGATCGGAAGCTGAGGTGATGACCATCAGATGGATCAGCGCCTCGTGGGCGGAAGGCAGGGCCATTGAGTTCTCCGGAAGGGTTGTTTGCCACGCGAACTTAGGAACGCGCCTGCCTGTCTGCAACGAAAAATGGCCGGAATCGTTGACGCCCGCGGCATGCGCGCATAGAGCATGGCCGTCTTCGGCGGAAATTCCGCCCAACAATCAAAGGGCTCTCGACATGACGAGATCAAACATCATCGATCTCAACCCCGAACTCCTGGCGGCTGCGGCTGAAAGCAAAGCCTGGCCGTTCGAGGAAGCCAAGAAAATCGTCGAGCGCTACAAGAAAACGGGCTTGCCCGAGACGGTTCTGTTCGAGACCGGCTACGGCCCGTCGGGCCTGCCGCATATCGGCACCTTTGGCGAGGTGGCGCGCACGACGATGGTGCGCCACGCCTTCCATGTCCTGACCGAGAACAAGGTCAAGACCAGGCTTTTGTGCTTCTCCGACGACATGGACGGAATGCGCAAGATTCCGGAGAACGTGCCGGATCGCGCAGCGCTCGAGCCCTATCTGCACATGCCGCTGACCTCGGTGCCGAACCCGTTCGGCGGCGACTACGAGAGCTTCGGCCATCACAACAATGCGATGCTGCGCCGCTTCCTCGACACCTTCGGCTTCGACTACGAGTTCGCCAGCGCCACCGACTACTACAAGTCGGGCAAGTTCGACGCGATGCTGCTCAAGGCGGCCGAGAAGTACGATGACATCATGAAGGTGATGTTGCCGACACTGGGCGAGGAACGCCAGGCGACTTACAGCCCGTTCCTGCCCATCTCGCCCAAGAGCGGGCGCGTGCTCTACGTGCCGATGAAGAACGTCGACGCCAAGGCCGGCACCATCACATTCGACGACGAAGGCACCGAGACCACGCTGTCGGTCACCGGTGGCAAGGTCAAGCTGCAGTGGAAGCCCGATTTCGGCATGCGCTGGGCAGCGCTCAACGTCGATTTCGAGATGTTCGGCAAGGATCACCAGACCAATGCGGCGATCTATGACCGCATCTGCGTCATTCTCGGCGGACGCGCGCCCGAGCATTTCGTCTACGAGCTGTTCCTCGACGAGAACGGCCAGAAGATCTCGAAGTCCAAGGGCAACGGCCTCACCATCGACGAGTGGCTGACCTATGCGCCGACCGAGAGCCTCGGGCTCTACATGTTCCAGCGTCCGCGCCAGGCCAAGAAGCTCTATTTCGACGTCATCCCCAAGGCCGTTGACGAATATTACAGCTTCCTGGCCGCTTACCCGAAGCAAGACTGGAAGAACCGCCTCGGCAACCCGGTCTGGCACATGCATGACGGCAACCCGCCTGCCATCGACCTGCCGGTGCCGTTCTCGCTGCTGCTCAATCTCGTCAGCGCCTCCAACGCCCATGACAAGAGCGTGCTGTGGGGCTTCATCTCGCGCCATGCGCCCGGCGTGACGCCCGAGACGCATCCCGATCTCGACAAGCTGACCGGCTACGCCATCCGCTACTTCGACGACTTCGTGAAGCCGACCAAGGTATTCCGCGCCCCCGACGACGTCGAGCGCGAGGCACTTGCGGCGCTCGAACAGGCGCTGGCAGCTCTTCCGGCCGGTTCGGACGGCGAAGCGATCCAGAACGCCTCGCTCAACGTCGCCCGCAAGATCGAGCGCTACCAGGATCACACCAAGCAGAGCCCGGAGGGCGGCCCCGGCGTGTCGGGCGCTTTCTTCCAGATGATCTACCAGATCCTGATCGGCCAGGAACGCGGCCCGCGCTTCGGCTCGTTCGCGGCACTCTACGGCACAGCAGAGACCTGCGCACTCATCCGCAAGGGGCTCGAAGGCAAGCTGGCGGCCTGAGGTGGCAATCGCCGACGCGAATGCGACTTTAAGCTTCGCGCCGGCCCGGGAAGCCGATTTCGAACGCCTTTTCGAGATCAGGTTGCTGGCGATGCGCCCGAGCCTCGAGCGCATCGGCCGTTTCGATCCCGAGCAGGCGCGAGCCCGTTTTCGCGACTCGTTCAGGTCGCAACACACACGCCTTGTCCTTGCGCCGACAGAACAGCTGATCGGCTGCGTCGCCTTCGGCCCGCAGGACGGCGCACTTCTGCTCGAGCATTTCTATCTCGTGCCGGAAGCGCAGGGCCATGGCATCGGCAGCTCGGTTCTGCGCCAAATGCTGGCGGAGGCGGATGCCACGGGCTTGCCGATCCGGCTCGATGTGCTGCGCGAGAGCGACGCCAGGCGCTTCTAC
The DNA here is from genome assembly GCF_026521175.1 of Aminobacter sp. MET-1. NCBI lineage: Bacteria > Pseudomonadati > Pseudomonadota > Alphaproteobacteria > Hyphomicrobiales > Phyllobacteriaceae > Aminobacter > Aminobacter sp. MET-1. Next base: position 56,156 of record NZ_JAMSHL010000027.1, read on the forward strand.
GAGCGCCACGGTTTCGCCGAGACCCATCGCGACGAGTTCGACATTTACATGGAACGCTTGCCCGACAACGCCTGAATTACTGCGCCGGCAGTTCGATCGCGGGCTCGGCCGATGGTGGCTCGGTGGCAGGCAACGTCGAGCCCGCCGGCGTCAAGGTCATCTCGACACGCTCTGGCGGCGCGCCATAAATGCCTTTGCCGTCGCTCTCCGCCTTCTTGCCGGCATCCTCATAGGGTCCACCGGCCTCGGCCCTGGCCCAGCCATTGGCGACCAGCCATTCGCCAACATCCAGCTTGCCGATCCGGCACCGGGCGACCACGTCACCCTGCGCGGCATCCGCCGGCATGTCGCAGACCACGGCGCGGCTGCGCAGCAGCCCGCGGAAGGCCGTGCGCGCGCGTGTACCGCAATTCCACTGTTTGCCTTCGAAGCTGCAACTTTCCTCTGATGCCAGCGGTGCAACGCCTGAAATGGCAACGCGCACGCCCTTCGCCTCGATCCGACCAGCGGCAGAGGCCACCGGCTGGAACAGCGTCGTGCCATCCCATTCGGCGGTTACCTTCGGCTTGGGCGGCAAGGCTAGGCTCAGATCGCTGAGCGGCGCGCGCGGCGCCTCGCGCTCCAGCCCGCTTGGCTCGACGGCAGGCGGCACGAACTCACCCTGCGCCACCGGGCGCACGGCTTGCGTCGTGGGTTCGGCGGCCGGCGCTTCCGGCATGGCGGGCTGCTCCGGCAGAGCTTCGGCAGGGTTTTGCTGATCTGTCGCAGCGGGATTGTCGGTGATGGCTTCGCCCATGTTGTCGTCGCCGGTCATGTCGGCCGGCAGGTCGCTTTCGTCGATGATATCGACGGTGGGACTTTCCAGCGCAGTCAACCTGTGGCCGCCGGCGGAAGCGACCAGGAAGGCGATGCCGAAACCGGCTGCGGCCACTGCCAATGCTGCTGGTTTCATCGCGCCACTACTGGCTCGCCCAGACAATGCGCGCCACCCATTCCACCTCGGTGGTGGGGAAGCGACGGTTTGGATGCTCGGGATTGAGCGACAAAAGTTCGATGACACCCTGCCCCTGTCGCTCCAACACCTTGGCCATCACTTCGCCCGAGATGGTTTTGACCACCACGCGGTCGCCCTTGCGCACGGTCGCGCCCGGCTCGACGATCAACTCCCAGCCCTGGCCGGCCGGAAAACCGGAATCGTCGAAGAAACCGCCGGCACCCGCCTGGGCAAAGCCCAGCAGCGGCACACCCGCGGCCTGTCCCCCGGCCTTCGCCCGGCTGCCGGCCCTGCCCGGCTCGACGAATGCAAGAAACTCCTCCAGCGAGGAATTGGTCGCCTCGATGATCTTGGCCAGCGACTCCGTCGAGGGCCAGCGCGGCCGCCCGTCGACCGACTGCCGTTTCGACTTGTTGAACGCCGTCGAGTCGAGCCCGGCCTTCTTGGCGAGGCCCGACGCCGAAAGCGAATAGCGCTCGGCAAGAGCGTCGATCGCGGCCCAGACACGTTCGTGCGAGAGCATGGCGCTCCCCTCAAGACAGGAAAAAATACCTTTCGGCATTTAACCACGCGTGCGGGGAATGTCCAGTGTGTCGCGCCTTGCCATATCGGCAGCGGCGCGACGGTCGGGCGTCACGTCTTCTGCATCATCAGCTTGAGGCCGGCGCGCAGGTCGTTTGCGTCCATCACCGGCGTCATGGAGATGGCAGCCTCGAAGCCGAAGAAGAACGGCTCGCAGATGCTGGGGATCGCGGTGATGTCCTTGACGTCGACGAATATGAAGGCGGTGCGTTCCCCCTTGTCGAGGGTGAAGTAGGCCGCTTCCGGCTTGAGCTCGGCAAGCGACTTTTCCATGATCGAGGCAAGGCTGCCGTCCTTGATGGCGCGGTTTCCCTGGGCGGCGGGAATGGAGATCTTGAGAAGCATGCGCATGGCAACATCCTTCCGGCGAATGCCATTATTAGAACATACTGATATTACCATTGCCGCTGGTTGCGAAAAAGCCGTCCGCCCCAAAGTCGGGCACGAATGCCGCCTCAGTCACCTGATTTGGCGAGCATCCTCAAACCCTTGTGCGAAGCAATGAAGATGCGCTCTTCCTCGCTGACGTCCCGGGGCGCTGCGCCGTCATAGCCCAGTTCGCGCACCAGGTCGTCGATCTGGACGAAACGGCGGGTGGCCCGGTCATAGACGCCGGCACTGGTCATGATCAGAGCCGCCGTCTCGCCATTGTCGAGCACGAAGCGGTGCTTGCCGATCACCTCCGAGCCGTTCCAGGTCTCCACCGAGGAGACGACGTCGAAGCGCTTCCACAGCCTGATCTCGCGCACGAACACAGTCTGCAGGCCACCCAGCATCGGCGCCCAGCCGCGCTTGCGGGCAAGCTCGATCAGACCCGAGCGCATGAAGATGTCGATGCGGCCGACATCGGCCAGCATCATGTAGCGTGCATTGTTGAGATGCATGTTGAAGTCGATGTCGGTCGGCAGGCAGCGGAACGACAGCCGGCCTTCATCGCCAAAACGGTAAGGGCCGCGACGAGATTTCGTCGCGGCCATACGAGCCAGTCTTGCCCAGACGTACATGCTTCGTCAGGCCGCCTTCTTTTCCTCAGATTTCGCGTATGGATCGAAACGCTGGTAGAAGGTCTCGCCCTTGTCGGCCATGTCGATGAGAAGCTTGGGTGCCTTGAACTCGGCGCCATATTTCTTCTGCAGATCCTTGGCGATCTTGACGAACTTCTTGGCGCCGATACCGTCGATGAAGGACAGCGCGCCGCCGGTGTAGGGCGCAAAGCCGAAGGCCAGGATCGAGCCGACATCCGCCTCGCGCGGGTCGGTGACGATGCCCTCCTCCATCACTCGCGCCGCTTCGAGCGCGATGACCGACAGCAGACGCAGCTTGAGCTCCTCGACGTCGACCTTCTCGGGCGCCTTCTGCGGATAGAGGTCCTTGAGGCCCGGCCACAGCTTCTTCTTCGCCGGCTTCGCCGGATAGTCGTAGAAGCCCTTGGTGTTCTTGCGGCCGAGGCGGCCATGGGTGTCGACCATGGTGTTGATCAGTTCCATCTGGCGCGGATCGACGGCCTTGTCGCCGAGATCCCTGATGGTCTGCTTCATGATCTTCTGGGCAAGGTCGACGGCCGTCTCGTCGGTCAACGCCAGCGGGCCGACCGGCATGCCGGCAGCCTTCGCCGCATTCTCGATCATCGCCGCCGGAACACCCTCGATCAACATCTTGAAGGCTTCCGACATGTAGCGCAGCACGCAACGATTGACGTAGAAGCCGCGCGTGTCGTTGACGACGATCGGCGTCTTCTTGATGGCGCGTACAAAGTCCATCGCCACCGCAAGCGCCTTGTCGCCGGTCTTCTTGCCCATGATAATCTCGACCAGCATCATCTTGTCGACGGGCGAGAAGAAGTGGATGCCGATGAAGTTCTTCGGGCGGACCGAGTTCTTGGCAAGCGAGGTGATCGGAATGGTCGAGGTGTTCGAGGCAAACACCGCCGACGACTTGAGCGCGGCTTCCGCCTTCTCGGTCGCGGCCTTCTTGACTTCCGAATCTTCGAACACCGCCTCGACCACGAGGTCGCAGCCGGCAAGGTCGGCATAGTCGGCGCTCGGCGTGATCAGCGAAAGCAGCTTCTCGCGCTCCTCGGGCTTGGCGCGGCCCTTCTTGACCTGGTCGGAGATCAGGCTGTCGGAATGGGCCTTGCCCTTCTCAGCCGACTCCTGGTCGCGGTCGATCAGGACGACCGGAATGCCCGCCTTGGCCGTAACATAGGCGATGCCTGCGCCCATGAAGCCGGCACCGATGATGCCGATCTTCTTGAACTTGGTGTCGGCAATGCCCTCGGGGCGCCGGGCGCCCTTGTTCAACTCCTGCAGCGACACGAACAGCGAGCGGATCATCGCCGCCGCTTCCTTCGACTGCATGATCTCAGTGAAGTAGCGCTGCTCGATGCGCAGGCCGGTGTCGAACGGCACCAGCAGGCCCTCGTAGACGCATTTCAGGATCGCGGTCGCGGCCGGATAGTTGCCATAAGTCTCGCGGCGCAGGATGGCGATTGCCGGCGGCCAGAGATTGGCGCCCGCTGCCGAATAGACCGGGCCGCCGGGCAGCTTGAAGCCCTTCTCGTCCCAGGGCTGGACCGGCTTGAGGCCAGCCGTGATCATGGCCTTGGCGGCTTCGATCAGCTTGGCAGGTTCGACCACCGCATGGATCAGACCCATGCCCTTGGCCTTCTGCGGCGTCAGCGTCTGGCCGGAGGTCAGCATCTGCAATGCCGATTGCGGGTCGGCAAGCCTCGGCACGCGCTGGGTGCCGCCGGCGCCCGGGAAGATGCCGACCTTTACTTCCGGCAAGGCCATCTTGACCTTGTCCGAGTCAGCCGCGACGCGACCATGGCAAGCGAGCGACAGCTCGAAGGCGCCGCCCATGCAGGTGCCGTTGATCGCCGAAACCCACGGCTTGCCCGAGGTCTCGAGCTTGCGCCACAGCGCGCCCATGCGGCCGGCATTGTCGAAGAGCAGCTTGGTCGCCTTCTCCGGGTCCTTGGCCTTTTCCTTGGCATAGATGCCGAGCATCTTCTGCAGCATGGTGAGGTCGGCGCCGCCGGAGAAGGTCTCCTTGCCCGACGTGATGACGGCACCCTTGATGCCGGCGTCGGCGACAACCTGGTCGATGATCTTGTCGAGTTCGCCCATCACCTCTTCGGTGAAGACGTTCATCGAGCGGTCGGGCATGTTCCAGGTGACGAGCGCGATGCCATCGGCATCGGTTTCGACCGTGAAGTTCGTGTAGCTGGTCATAGTTTCGTGCCCCCTCAGTAAAGGATGGGTTCGATTTGCAGGGAAGCCTCGAGGCCGCCCCGATAACGTTGTTTGGTGGTGTTGATGGCAATCAGCCGGCCGTTGCGCTCGAGGCGCACACTGAAGCCAGGATCGTAGGCGCGTGCCAGCGAGGCGCGCGGCACGACCATCTCGAACGGCACCACACGCTGGCGGCCGTTGCTGCGCACAGTGGTTTCGGCAATGCGCCGGGCCGCCTTGTCCATGATGCCCTGCTCCTCGAGCCGGACCTTCAGGATACCCACCGGCATCGGACCGCTTGCCGTCGAGCGCACCATGCCGCGCAGGCGGAAGGCGCCACCTGGCGCGGCTTCGACCGAGACGATGCCGACGGTGGCTGCGACAGCGCCGCCACCGATCAGCGCCAGAAGCGCACGTCGGTTGAGTTCCGCCATGCTCACACCCTCTCGATGATCGTCGCGGTGCCCATGCCGGCGCCGATGCACAAGGTCACGAGGGCCGTGTTGAGATTGCGGCGCTCGAGTTCATCGAGCACGGTGCCGAGGATCATTGCGCCGGTGGCACCCAGCGGGTGGCCCATGGCGATGGCGCCGCCATTGACGTTGATCTTGTCGTGCGGGATCTCGAAGGCCTGCATGTAGCGCAGCACCACCGAGGCGAAGGCCTCGTTGAGTTCGAACAGGTCGATGTCCGAAAGCTTCATCTTGGCGCGCTTGAGCAGTTTCTCGGTGACGTCGACCGGGCCGGTCAGCATCATCGCCGGCTCCGAGCCGATGTTGGAGAAGGCGCGGATGCGCGCCCGCGGCTTCAGGCCCATCGCCTTGCCAGCCTTCTTGGAACCGAGGAGTACCGCTGCCGCCCCATCGACGATGCCGGACGAATTGCCGGCATGGTGGACGTGGTTGATCTCTTCCAGTTCCGGGTAGCGCTGGACGGCGATCGCGTCGAAACCGCCCATCTCGCCGGGGATGACGAAGGACGGGTTGAGCTGACCGAGCGACTGCATGTCGGTGGTCGGGCGCATATGCTCGTCATGGGCGAGGATGGTCAGGCCGTTCTGATCCTTGACCGGCACGACCGACTTGTTGAAGTAGCCCTTCTCCCACGCCTTGGCGGCGCGCTTCTGGCTCTCGACGGCGTAGCCGTCGACGTCGTCGCGCGAGAAGCCGTATTTGGTGGCGATCAGGTCGGCGGAAACGCCCTGCGGCATGAACCAGGCCGGAATGCCGACCGAAGGGTCCATGAACCAGGCGCCACCGGACATCCCCATGCCGACGCGCGACATCGATTCCACACCGCCGGCAATGACGATCTCGTCGGCGCCCTGGGCGATCTTGGCCGCACCGAAATTAATGGCATCGAGGCCGGACGCGCAGAAGCGCGAGATCTGCATGCCCGGTGCCTTGTTGTCGTAACCTGCCTCGAAGGCGGCCGAGCGCGGGATGACAGATCCGGCTTCGCCGACAGGGTCGACGCAGCCGAAGATGATGTCGTCGACCTGGGCGGTGTCGAGACCGTTGCGGTCGCGCAGCGCTTCCAGCACCTTCGCGCCGAGGCGTACCGCCGGCACTTCGTGCAGCGATCCGTCCTTCTTGCCCTTGCCGCGCGGCGTGCGCACGGCGTCATAGACAAAAGCGTCAGCCATTTTTCTTGCTCCTTGGTTTTCGGATCGGCGGCTCAGAGCGAACGCGCGATCAAAAGCTTCATGATCTCGTTCGTGCCGCCGTAGATGCGCTGCACGCGGGCGTCGCGATACATGCGGGCGATGGGGTATTCGTTCATATAGCCATAGCCGCCGAACAGCTGCAGGCATTCATCGACGATCTTGCACTGCAGGTCAGACAGCCAATACTTGGCCATCGACGCAGTTACCGGATCGAGCCCACCGGAAATGTGACGGGTAACGCAGTCGTTGTAGAAGACCCGCCCGATGGTTGCCTCGGTCTTGAGTTCGGCCAGCTTGAACTGGGTATTCTGGAAATCGAGGATCGCCTTGCCGAAGGCCTTGCGCTCCTTGACGTATTCGATGGTCTCGGCAAGCGCACGCTCGATCATGGCAATCGCGCCAGTGCCGATCTGCAGCCGTTCCTGCGGCAATTGCTGCATCAGCTGGACGAAGCCCTGGCCTTCTTCGGAACCGAGCAGGTTCGACGTCGGCACGCGCACGTCGTTGAAGAACAGCTCGGAGGTATCGTTGGCCTTGAGCCCGATCTTGTCGAGGTTGCGGCCACGCTCGAAGCCATCGACCTCGTCAGTCTCGACCACTATCAGCGAGGTGCCCTTGGCGCCCTTCGACGGATCAGTCTTGGTGACGACGATGATCAGATTGGCGTGCTGGCCGTTGGTGATGAAGGTCTTCGAACCGTTGATGCGATACTGGTTGCCGTCCCTGTCGGCACGCGTCTTGACACCCTGCAGGTCGGAGCCGGCGCCCGGCTCGGTCATGGCGATGGCGCCGATCAGCTCGCCGGTCGCCATCTTCGGCAACCACCTCTTCTTCTGCTCCTCCGAGCCGTAGTGGAGGATGTAGGGGGCAACGATCGAGTTGTGGAGGGCAATGCCGAAGCCGTCGACGCCAACATGGCCGATCGCTTCGATGATGGCGCTCTCATGGGCGAAGGTGCCACCCGAACCGCCATATTCTTCGGGCATGGAGGCGCAGAGCAGGCCGGCGGCGCCAGCCTTTTCCCAAGACGCGCGGTCGACCATCTCGTTCTTTTCGAACTCGTCGTAGCGCGGCAGGATTTCTTCCGACATGAAGCGATGCGCCATGTCGTAGAGCATGGCGACGTCCTCGCCGGCCCAGGCGGGCCTGGGCAGCCCCAGAACATCTGCAGGAATTGTCGCCACGATCTCCTCCGCGTTTCGACGCCGCAAACAAGGGGACGGCCGCGTGCGGCCGCCCGGAAATTCGGTCAGAACGCCTCCGCCGGAAGCGCCATCATGGTCGCCGAGCCGGTCGAGATGCGGGCGAGATGCGCCGCGGTCTCTGGCATGACGCGCTCCATGAAGTAGCGGCCGGTCACCAGCTTGTTCTCCAGGAACGTCGCCTGGTCGCCCGCGCCATTGGCCAACTTTTCCTGCGCCGTCTTCACCATCCGGCCCCACATGTAGCCGAGCGCCACAAGGCCGAAGAGATGCATGTAGTCGGTCGAGGCCGCACCCGCATTGTCCGGATTGGTCATGCCGTTCTGCACCAGCCACATGGTCGCAGCCTGCAGGTCGTTCAGACCCTTCTTCAGACCCTTGGTGTAGGGCGCCATGGTTTCGTCGCCGCGATTGGCTTCGCAGAACTCGCCGACATCCTTGAAGAAGGCCTGCACGGCGCGGCCGCCATTGAGGCCGAGCTTGCGGCCGACGAGGTCGAGCGCCTGCACGCCGTTGGCGCCTTCATAGATCATGGCGATGCGGGCATCGCGCACGAACTGGCTCATGCCGTGCTCTTCGATGTAGCCGTGGCCGCCGAAGACCTGCTGAGCCATCACGGCATGCTCGAAGCCCTTGTCGGTCAAGACGCCCTTCACCACAGGCGTCATGAGGCCCATGTGATCCTCCGCCGCCTGGCGTTCACCGCCCTCTTCGGAGCGGTGGGCGACGTCAGAGTTGATCGCGGTCCACAGAACCAGCGCGCGGCCAGCCTCGTTAAAGGCCTTCATGGTCATCAGCTTGCGGCGGATGTCGGGGTGGACGATGATCGGGTCGGCCTTTTTCTCGGGCGCCTTGGCACCCGTCAGCGAGCGGCCCTGGATGCGGTCCTTGGCGTAGGCAACGGCATTCTGGTAGGCAATCTCCGAGACTGCCAGACCTTGGAGGCCGACGCCGAGGCGGGCCTCGTTCATCATCGTGAACATCGCCTTCAGGCCGCCATTGGCCTCGCCGAGCAGGAAGCCCTCGGCCTCGTCATAATTCATGACGCAGGTCGAATTGCCATGGATGCCCATCTTCTCCTCGATGGAACCGCACGACACCGCGTTGCGCGCGCCGGGATTGCCCGAAGCGTCGAGCTTGAACTTGGGCACGATGAAAAGCGAGATGCCCTTCACGCCCTCCGGCGCGCCCTCTATACGGGCCAGCACCAGATGGACGATGTTATCCGACATGTCGTGCTCGCCAGCCGAGATGAAAATCTTCTGGCCCGAAATCTTGTAGGAACCATCGCCGTTCGGCACGGCCTTGGAGCGCAGCAGGCCGAGATCGGTGCCGCAATGCGGCTCGGTCAGGTTCATGGTGCCGGTCCAGGCGCCCTCGACCATCTTGGGCAACCAGGTCGCCTTCTGGTCTTCCGAGCCGTGCACGAGGATCGCAGCCATCGCGCCCTGGGTCAGCCCGGGATACATCATCAGCGCCATGTTGGCCGACGACATGTATTCGCCGACCGCCGAATGCACGGTGTAAGGCAGACCCTGGCCGCCATGCTCGGCCGGCACCGCCAGGCCCATCCAGCCGCCTTCGCGATACTGGTCGAATGCTTCCTTAAAACCCTTGGGCGTGGTCACCGAGCCGTCGTCGTTGCGGATGCAGCCTTCCATATCGCCGACTCGGTTCAGCGGGTGCATGACGTTTTCGGCGAGCTTGGCGCCCTCGGCGAGAATCGCCTCCAGCACATCGGCGCTGGCATCGGAAAAGCCGGCGAGGTTGCTGTGACGCTCGTAGCCGAGCACGTCGTTCAGCACAAATAGGGTGTCCTCGACCGGGGCCCGGAATATCGGCATTGCTCTTCCTCCAGCATGGTTTGTGCCGGTTCCGGCCAGACGGTATGCGACGGGGAACCGCTTGTCGAACGTCGATTAGCAAAAATTGACGTTTGCGTAAACGTCAATTTTTGTGAATCCGCATTCCGGTGGATTTCTCAACGCCTTAGGCCGGGGATACGAGCAAGACATGGCGGCAAGTTGGGTGAGTTGCCAGGAGCATTCCGGATACACCATCCGATGGCACTCGATGCCAGACTGCAACATTTGTGGCCGCGACCGACGACATTCTGGACCGCAGCGGTGTCATTGGCGTCACGACATGACTCGCTTCACTCGCTCACGAGGTCTGGGATGACGGATAGCGAGGACGCATCAGCAAACCTTCAAGGTTCGCGCTTAAGCGAGCCGAGAGTGTCGGGAATCCATGGCAGGACGACGGCGAAAGCGAGCCGGGGCCCAAATGCCCCTCGCGCCATGAATGGCAGGCGGCTGGGCCCATGCGCCGCGCCCCCTAAGATGGCGATGAGCCCCCCTCAAACGAAAAACGGCCCGGTGAGGTCTCCCCCGCCGGGCCGTCGATCAGATCACCAGGGATGATCAGCCGGCAGCGCTTGCCTGCACTGCGGTGCGCTCGGCCAGCAACTGGCGAACGGCCGACATGTGATTGCTCAGCTCGTCGATCGCCTCGTCGAGCAGCTGGCGCTGCTTCTGCAGGCGGCCGAGCTGCTTTTCCGACTTGTCGATGGTCAGGCGCAGCTGCTTGGCGTTGGTGCCGCTCGGATCATAGAGGTCGATCATCTGCTTGACGTCGCGCAGCGAGAAGCCAACCTTCCTGCCGAGCAGGATCAGCTTCAGGCGGGCGCGGTCGCGGCGTGTGTAGAGACGGGTGGCGCCTTCACGCTTGGGGTTCAGCAGCCCCTTGTCTTCGTAAAAACGCAGCGTCCGCAGCGTCACGCCGTACTTCTTCGCCATCTCGCCGATGCGAACAAATTCTTCGCCGGTAAGATTGTTTTCATTGGCCGCAGCATCGGCGACCGATACGAGTTTCATCATCTGCTTCCGATATCCCCAATTGCGAGCGGCGGCGGCATCGCCAGCCGTGCTCTGACTGGAAGCCGAAGGGGGCGGGCTTCCGATCGTGGTTTCTATGTAAATGCACTCAAGACGGCGTTCTGCACACGTCTTACGTTTACGTAAATGCTATAACGATCAGCCCTACCCTACGCAAGGGAAATCTGGTCGCAGCCACAGCCCGGAGGGGTAACACAACGTCGCACATTCTTAAGCTTGGTTAAGAGGTTATTTACCACGTTCAGGGAAATGTGCGCATGTCGGTTCTCCCGTGGTCATCATGTACCGAATTGTTCACGGTTTCGGAGGGCGGCGAATAGCCCGGGAAGCCATGTTTCCGCAAGGCGCTTCGCAATCCCCGATCCCGGCAAGGATTTGAGACTCTGGTCTTCTGCCAGCACTCTGACCAACGGGCGTTTCGATGAACAACAAGCGGTCTTATCTCGACAGCCTCAATGACGGCAGGCAGCGCCGCCAGCATGCCTCGCTCGAGGAGCTCAATCGTTCGCTCGAAAACCTCGAGGCGCGGCTGGACCGGACACGCGAGGAAACCGCCGAACCGCAGCGGCCCTCGATGCGCCAGGCGCCGGCGACAGGCTACGTGCCGCGTGGCGAATTTGGCCGTACCAAGCCTTATGAGCGCCCTTATCACGCCATCGCCCGCGACATCGACCGCGTCCGCGGCCAGGAGGACGGCGTCGCCGCCGTCGGCAAGATCGCCGGCGAACTGCGCGCGTTGCGCGAGGAGATGCGCCACCAGATGACATCGGGCCTGCAGCGCGAATTCGACCAGCTGCGCCAGGACATCGACCGCGCCAACCGCGCAGGCGCAGCTGGCGCCACCGGCGCCGAACTCGGGCTCGAACTGGAGCGCCTGTCGGGCGCCATCCATTCGCTCGCCGAACGCAGCGACGACAAGAGCGTCAGCATGCTGCGCCTCGAACTCGAACAGGTCCGTCGTTCGCTGACCGACCTGGCGCGCGAGGAGACGGTGCTGTCGGTCGATCGCCGCTGGGACGACTTTGACCGGCGCTGGACCGATTTCGCCGACCGCATGTCGGCCAATCAGGGTCAGCGCAGCGAAGACCCGGCACTCGCGGCGCTTGCCGGCCGGCTCGAACAGATCAATGAGGCCGTCAACAGCCTGCCGGAATCGCTGTCGCTGCGCACCATCGAGGACAAGGTCCGCACGCTTGCCGGCGCCGTCGACCAGTTCGTGCGCCAGCGCGACAGTCATGGCGACGAGATGTTCGGCCTGATCGACGAGCGCCTCGACGAGATTTCGCGCGCCATCGTCGCCTCGACGGTCGCAGCCCAGACACCACATTTCGACCCCGCGCCGTTCGAACGCATCGAGCTGCGCATCGCCGCCCTCGCCCACCAGATCGAGGAAATCACCGCCGACCAGCAGCCGACAGCCGAGATCATCGACCGGCTCAATGTCCTGTCTGATCGCGTCGACGGCATCGCTGCCCGCAGCGAAGTTCCAGGACAGGCCGTCGAGCGCCTGGGCCGCCAGATCTCGCTGATCGCCGACAAGATCGAACGTGCGCCTCAGGCACCCGACGCCAGCCTGGTCTTCCAGGGCATCGAGCAGCGCTTCGACGCGCTGGCCGACGTGTTCGAGCGCCGCCAGGGCGACGCCATCGAGCATGGCAACACGTTGTTCCGCGACCTTGAACGCCGCCTCGAAGACCTCGGCGACCGGCTCGACCGCCAGTCGGCGCAGCCGGCGGCCGACAACCGCGACATCATGGAGGCCATCGACGCGCGCTTCACGGCCTTCGCCCAGCGCCTCGAAACCAACCGCCCTGACACCGCCACCGAACAGGCAATGCGTGGTCTCGAGGCCCGCCTCGAAGACATCTCGACCCGGCTCGAAATCTCCTCGGCGCAGGTGGCCAGCATCGATCCCAGCCTGATCCGCAGCCTCGAGGCGCAGGTCAGCGGACTGTCGGAACACCTTGCCCGCCCTGGCGCGCCGCTGCCGGAGCTCGAAGACATCCGTCCACGCCTCGACGAGATCGAGCGCTCGATCATGGGCAACCATCAAGCCCTGGTCGAAGCCGCCCGCAAGGCGGCCGAGGATGCCGTACGCAACTTCGCCGGTACCGCACCCGAATCCGTCGCGGTCGAAGGGCTGGCGCAGGATCTCAAGACACTGGAAGCGCTGACCCGCCGCTCCGACGAGCGCAACGGCAAGACCTTCGAGGCCATCCACGACACGCTGCTCAAGATCGTCGATCGTCTCGGCTCGATCGAAACCAACGCCCCTGCCGCGATGCCGGTCCAGCCCAAGGCGCCGGTCGAGACGCCTCCGGCATCCGTCGCCGAGCTCCTGACCCCGCCGATTGCCGAGGCAGAGCCTGTGCGCGCCGTGCTCGATACCCCGTCGCTCGCCCCCGAGGAGCCGGCGCCGCTTCCCGAGGCCCATGCCACCTTCGGCCGTCGCGGCTCCGATCACGCCGCCGCCGATGAGCGGACGTCGCGCAGCCCGGCCCAGGCCGCAGCGGAAGCCGCGGCAGCCGTTGCCGCGCTCGACGGCGTGCGCACCGACAAGAAGGAACAGGCGCCCGCTAAGGGGTCGATGTTCGGCGGTCTCGCCCGCGCCTTCTCGCGCAAGTCCAAGGAACAGGAGCCGGTATCAGTCGAAGCGTCCGAGCCTGATGTCGTGGCCCCGACATCCGAGGTTTCGCTCGATGCGCCACTCGATCCCAAGATCGCCAACCGTCCGCTCGAACCCGGCTCGGGCGCGCCTGACCTCAACGCCATCATGCGCCGCGTCCGCGACGAACGCGGCCAGCCGGCGCGCGGCAACGAGGCTGACGCAGCCAAGGCGGACTTCATCGCCGCCGCCCGCCGCGCCGCCCAGGCAGCCGCCGCCGAGGCTGACGCGCTGAAGCGCAGCTCCGACCTCAAGGGTCCGGTGCGCGCGCTGCGCATCGGCGACCTGATCAAGGCCCGGCGCAAGTCGGTGCTGATGGCCGTCGGCGCCGTCATGCTGGCGCTTGCCGGCATGCAGCTCGGCAAGGCGTTCCTCAGCGATCCGGTCGAAACCGCAAGCATCACGGTTGCCCCGGCACCGGCTCCCGTCATGCCCGCGGCGACCGCCCCGGCAAAGGCCATCGACGAGGCCGCGGCTCCGGTCCGCAACGTCGACAAGCCGGAACTGGCAAACATGGCTGTCGACGAGCCGGCGCCTGACGCACTGGCCGATGCCAGCGACTATTCCGAGCCGGTCGAGGTCGCGCTTGACCGTCGCAGCACGCAGTCGATCCCGGCAGCCCCTGCCGTGACCGAAACCATCAAGCCCGCTATCGAAGCTGCAGCACCCGTGCTGCAGGCGACCTTCGGACCGGAGCCGCTGCGCCAGGCGGCGAACGCGGGCGACGCCAAGGCGCTGTTCGAGATCGGCTCGCGCTACGCCGAAGGACGCGGCACCCAGGCCGACATGAAGGCCGCGTCGCAGTGGTACGAGAAGGCTGCCGAACTCGGCTTTGCGCCAGCGCAGTACCGGATCGGCAACATGTTCGAGAAAGGGCTGGGCGTCGATCGCGATGCCGCCAAGGCCAAGACCTGGTACCAACTCGCCGCCGCACAGGGCAACGCCAGCGCCATGCACAATCTGGCGGTGTTGTTTGCCATAGGCGCAGACGGCACTGTCGACAACGAGTCCGCCACACGCTGGTTCGTCAGCGCGGCCGATCTCGGCGTCAAGGACAGCCAGTTCAACCTGGGCATCCTCGCCGCCAAGGGCGTCGGCATGAAGCAGAATCTGGAAGAGTCCTACAAGTGGTTCGCACTTGTCGCCAAGCAGGGCGACACCGACGCAGCCGCCAAGCGCGACGAGATTGCCAAGGCGCTCAACCCCGAGCAGCTGAAGCGCGCCAAGCAGGCCACCGACCTGTGGCAGGCCAAGACACTCGACCCCGCATCCAATTCGGTCGACGTGCCCGCCGCCTGGCAGGACGCGCCCACCGCCGTCGACATGAAGAAGGCGATCCACAACGTCCAGGCCATCCTGACCAAGAACGGCTACGACACCGGCAAGCCCGACGGCATGATGGGCCAGAAGACCAAGGACGCCATCGCCGCCTTCCAGAAGGACAATGGCATGGCGCCCACCGGCGATGTCGACACCGCCCTGGTCGAGGCACTGATCGCCCGCAAATGATGGCAGGCGGCGGCCGATTGCGCCGCCGCATTCGCCTGCCGACCGACCCCGCCGTTAACAGCCCAGTTAACTAGTTGAGTTATTTTCCGTTTCGAGCGCGGTGTGTTTGACTTCGCCGCAATGTCGGCGCAAGTAGCCGTTAGGTAACCGGCACCCCGAAACGGGTGGCGGCAATTTCTTTTTGTAGAGACTGACGGGTGGGCATTTATCTCCCGATAGCTGAGATGTCGGTCAATGTGTTCGTGCTGCTGGCGATGGGCGCGGCG